>CAIUQW010000431.1 GCA_903901395.1 uncultured Chlorobiales bacterium
CTCGCCTTCACCGACTGGCTTGAGACCGGACCGATGACGGATGGCGAGTGGACGGCGCTGAATACCTTCATGGTGTTTCCCTACATGGAGACGCTCGATGGCTACGCGGCGCTCGCCGAAGCCGCCGGGCTGACGGTCGTCGAAAAGGAAGACCTCACGCCAGATTTCGCCACTCATGTCCAGACATACCTCGATATGGTGCGGAACGACTTCCGTCAGGCGATTGTGGACAATTACGGGCAGGAGATGTACGACGCAGTCGAGCAAGGCATCACGCTCTGGCGCGACGCCTCGGCGGCAGGCAAGGTGGGACGCGGGAGAGTGATCGCCCGCAAGTAGTCAGAGCGTGATGACGTGATGAGCGGTCAGCCGCTCACCACCACGCCAAACCACTTCTCCCGAAACCACAGCGCGACGTTTACCAGAGCGATAAGCGCGGGGACTTCGACCAGCGGGCCGATGACCGCGGCGAAGGCTTCGCCGGAGTCGATGCCGAAGACGGCGACTGCTACAGCGATGGCAAGTTCGAAGTTGTTGCTCGCCGCCGTGAAGGAGAGCGTGGCGGTTTTCGGGTAGTCTGCGCCGATTTTGCGCCCCATCCAGAAAGACTCGAGAAATCTGGCGATGAAGGGGAATGCCGAGATAAACGAAGACCGACGAGGCGATCTCACCGATGGTGTTCTCGATGCTTTTTTATAGAATCATTTTTTTCTCTTGCTGGGTCAGGAACATGAAATTTGTCTAATAGAAAGAATTCTGTGATTTTGCATAGTCTATTGATATTGTTGTAAAAAAATGCGGGCCTCTTTTGATGCGATCATCGAGACCAGGTTGGCGAAAAGAGATTGTTTCGGAAAAATGGCAAATCGTATCAATCGAATGAACCAGTCAGCCGCGACATATCTGGATCGGCAGATCCGTGTGTTTATCTCTTCGACCTTCAGGGATATGCACGCGGAGCGGGATCACCTCGTCAAGGTGGTCTTCCCGGAGCTGCGCCGGCTGTGCGAATCGCGTGGCGTGACGTGGGGCGAGGTGGATTTGCGCTGGGGGGTGACTGACGAGGCGGCTGCCGAAGGCAAGGTGCTGCCGGTGTGCCTCGAAGAGATCAGTCGATGCAAGCCCTATTTCATCGGGCTGCTCGGCGAGCGCTACGGCTGGGTGCCGGAGAGCATTCCCGAAGAGCTGCTGGAACGCGAGCCATGGCTGAAGGAGCAGTTTGGCGAACACAAATCGGTTACCGAACTGGAGATTCTCCACGGCGTTTTGCGCAATCCCGAAATGGCCGAACATGCGTTCTTTTATTTCCGCGATCCAGCCTATGTGCAAACGATCCAAGAGGATAAGCGCACGGAGTTCGTCTCCGGCAGTCACGAGAACTATTCGAAGCTTGGGCAACTGAAGGAGCGCATCCGGCAAAGCGGGCTGCCCGTTCGCGAGAACTATGCCGATCCCGTAGCGCTGGGCAAGCTGGTGCTGGCCGACCTCAAAGCGGTGATCGATAAACGATGGCCCGAAGGCTCCGCGCCCGATCCGCTGACCCGCGATGCACTCGACCATGCCGCCTACGGGCGCAGCCGCCAGAAGGTTTACATCGGGCGACCGGGGGCGTTCGAGCGGCTCGATGCCCATGCGGTAGGCGACGGCGGCGAACCGCTCGTGATTCTCGGCGAATCGGGATCGGGCAAATCGGCGCTGCTGGCCAACTGGATTCACCGCTACCGGCAGGCGCATCCCGATGCCATCGTGCTGGAGCACTACATCGGCGCAACGCCCACCAGCGCGGATTGGGCCTCGATGCTCCGGCGCATCATGGGCGAGTTCAAGCCGCGGTTCGGCATCGGCGAGGAGGTTCCCGAACATCCCGATGCGTTGCGCAGCGCCTTCCCGAACTGGCTCTACATGGCCGCCGCCAAGGACCGCATCGTGCTCGTGCTCGACGCGCTCAACCAGTTGGAAGACCGGGAAGGCGCTCACGACCTGCTCTGGCTGCCGCCGGTCATGCCGGAGAACTTGCGCCTGTTGGTCTCGACGCTGCCGGGCCGCGCGCTGGATGAAATCACCCGGCGCGACTGGCCGGTGTTCAAGGTCGAACCGCTCGATGTTGACGAGCGAAAGGAGCTGATCCGCCAGTTTCTCTTCGGCTATGGCCGTCAACTCAGCCCCGCCCGCCCTTACGCGCTTCGGCCTGATGCCCACCGTCGAACTCGATGCGCGGAATTTGCGCACAATCTCGGAGTGGCTGTGGGATAGCTACGACCCGAAGTTCCAGTCGCCGGACTGCCCCGCGAAGTGATTCGTTTTATCACGTTTGCGTCTGCGACAGCGCTAATGCCTTTGCCGGTTTCAGCGCTGTTTCGGTTTCTGTATCAGTTCAGATGATGGTTGTTGTTTGGCAGATGATTTTGCGCTAATATCTCAGGTTGTTGATTTTAAGGGTTAGCGGCGGTCAAAACTGCGGCGATCTGTGCTCGTGTTTTTAACCGTTTCGCAGTCCATCGGGCTTGGCGACACATGAACGACAACCAACAGGTGATCTACCATGAAATTTTCAGTGACCATTGATCGTGATGAATACGGCGTCTGGATTGCGGAGTGCCCTTCGATTCCGGGTTGCGTCAGCCAGGGCGCAACAAAAGATGAAGCGTTAGAAAACATCAAGGAAGCCATTCAATTGTGCTTGGAGGTACGTGCGGAAAAAGGAATTCCATTGACGATTGAAACAAGGCAAGTCGAGGTAAACGCCTGATGCCTCCGTTGCCAACATTGAGCGGGAGAGAAGTCGTTCGGGTATTTGAAAGATTTGGATGGAGTGTTGCTCGCCAAAAAGGAAGTCACATCATTTTGGCGAAGGATGACCATATCGCCACGTTATCGGTTCCCGATCATAAAGAGGTAGCAAAAGGAACCCTTCGCAGCTTAATAAGGGCTGCGGGTCTCACGGTTTCGGAATTCAATGAGAAAATTTAGCGCCAAAATGTTGCAAAGTTGCGTCGTAATGCGTGTCAAGCTTTGCGATTGCATCTTATAATAGGCTGTAATTCAAAAATCCGCAGTTTAGGCGGATCAGTATAAACATTGTTAAGGGTAAAAAGAATGGAGGCAATGAGCTATTTTGATACAAACTACGAAGTTTCGGCTTCTTATCTAAGTATTGAAAAAGGAAATAAGCAATTCATAGGTAGCAAAGAAAATCGTACTTGCCGCTATTGTGGGAAGACAAAGCCCGATGTTACATTTAGGTTAGAAGCTCATGCCATACCCGAATTCACAGGTAATAAATCGCTTATAGCATATGACGAGTGCGATGTTTGTAACGAGAAATTTAGCCGCTTAGTGGAAGATCACTTTGGAAAGTATCTTGGTGTATTGAGGACTCTTTCTCAAGTACATGGAAAAAAAGGTGTGCCCACATATAAGGGCAAGGATGGAAAATCAAGAATAGAAATGGAGGCAGCAGGATTACACGTTAAGGGATACGAGGAGGACCCTATATTTGAAATAAATGAAGAGTCGAAAAGGGTAACTGTAACTGCACATAGGCAGCCCTATGTTCCTGCTGCTGTTTTCAAATGCCTAGTTAAAATGGCAATAGCTATCGCACCTTCTTCAGTGCTGGGGGATTTGCAGCATTTATGTAAGTGGATTCTTGAAGATAGTCATACATATGAATCATTCCCATACAAACCCTTGATGGTGTTCGAGCAATTTACTCCTGGTCCAATGCCTTACAAGGGAATCACTCTGCTTCTGCTAAGACGAAAACAGAGCGTAAAAGATGTTCCCTATCTACAGTTTATTGTTGCTTTTGGCAATACCATGTATCAAATAGTTTTGCCAATGCCTCAGCAGGATAAAGAAATACTAAAAAAGCAAATACAATTATTCCTATTCCCGGTACCTTTCAGTGAAGGTTATGAATATGGAAAAACAGCCGTTTATCAGTTAGACCTGAGTAGGTATGAAATAGTGAGAAATGAGCCGCATGTAATGCATATGAGTTATGAGTCGGCAGAAAAGAAAGAAACCCTTAACAATTAGCTCCAGCGGGCAGCAAGGCGTTAGACGATAATAGTAGCTGTTGTATCCCAGATTTTTTGTCAGAAAATATTTACATTCTCAAATTCACATCAGCTTTCATGATCTTTCAACTGACGGCATCGTGGATAGATATTTGAAGCCATAACTGCGTCTTACTTTTCTCCCTTCTTCCCCTTACTATTTTCCAGAACTTTCTTTGAAATCCCCTCTTCGATGTCCGAGGAGAGCGTGAGGCTTCTGAACAGGTCGAGCAGGTTTTGCTGGATGTTGAGGTTGAGCATGTTCTGTTTCTTTTCCATCGTCGTAAAGATTTTTGTTTGCAATCGGCTTATGCGTTGCTTGCGTCTCCAAACCACTTCTCCCGAAACCACAGCGCGACGTTCACCAAGGCGATGAGCGCGGGGACTTCCACCAGCGGGCCGATGACGGCGGCGAAGGCTTCACCGGAGTTGATGCCGAAAACGGCCACTGCGACCGCGATGGCGAGTTCGAAGTTGTTACTTGCCGCCGTGAATGAGAGCGTGGCGGTTTTCGGGTAGTCCGCGCCGATTTTGCGCCCCATCCAGAACGACATCAGAAACATAATCACGAAGTAGAGCAAGAGCGGAATGGCGATGCGCACGACATCCATCGGGATGCGGACGATGTATTCGCCCTTGAGCGAGAACATCACCACGATGGTGAAAAGCAGCGCCACGAGCGTGAGCGGGCTGATTTTCGGAATGAATGACTGCTCGTACCACTCGCGCCCTTTCAGCCGGAGCATCACGAAGCGGGTCAGAAATCCGGCGATGAAGGGGATGCCGAGGTAGACGAAAACCGACGAGGCGATTTCGGCGATGGTGATTTCGACGCGAATCGACGTGAGGCCGAGCCAGCCGGGCAGCACCGTCAGAAACACCCAAGCATAGACCGAAAAGAAGAGCACCTGAAAGATCGAGTTGAAGGCCACGAGACCGGCGGCGTACTCAGTGTCGCCCTTGGCCAGCTCGTTCCAGACAATCACCATCGCGATGCAGCGGGCCAGCCCGATCATGATCAGTCCGGCCATGTAATGCGGCATGTCGTGGAGGAGCAGCACGGCGAGCGCGAACATGAGCACCGGCCCGATCACCCAGTTCTGCACGAGCGAAAGCGCCAGCACCTTTGTGTTGCGAAATACGTCGCCAAGCTCCTCGTACTTCACCTTGGCGAGCGGCGGATACATCATGACGATCAACCCAATGGCAATGGGAATGTTCGTCGTGCCGCTCTGGAAGCGGTTCCAGAATCCGGCGATCTGCGGGTAGAGATAGCCCGACAGCACACCGACGCCCATCGCAAGAAATATCCAGAGCGTCAGATAGCGGTCGAGAAAGGAGAGTTGTTTTGTCGTGTTACTCATGATTTTTCGCCTCGGATGGTTTCGCGCCAGAACTCCCTGAACCGCGCTTCGATCTCGTCGCGCACCCGCCGGAAGACGGCGAGCACCTCCTCGGCGCTGCCGGTGGCTGCCGCCGGGTCGTCGAAGCCGATGTGCAGACGGTGTTTGACCACGCCGGTGAACACCGGGCAGCTCTCCTTCGCGCCGTCGCAGACCGTGATGACGTAATCGAACGGCCTGTCGAGAAATTCGTCCACCTTTTTCGGATGGCTTCCGGCAAGGTCGATCCCTTTTTCACGCATGATCTGAACCGCCAGTGGATGAACTGCCGATGCGGGGATCGTGCCCGCCGAGTGAACATCCAGCCCGGTATCGAACGAACGCAGAAATCCCTCCGCCATCTGGCTCCGGCACGAATTGCCGGTGCAGAGGATAAGTATCGATGGGTTCATGGGTTGAATAGTGTTTGTGGTTGACGCTTTTTGTTGAAACAGAAATCGGGCATTCATCAGCGTTACGGGCACAGGATTTGTCATCGCGAGTCCCGACTTGTCGGGGTGTGGCGATCCATCTTCAATGTCTTTGCAGATTTTGCATGGATTGCCACGTCGCTGCGCTCCTTTCCATGAAAATGGATGATTTTTCTGACAAATCACTTTGCTGGTGTCAGCAAACACCAAAAGATTGGACTGAAGTCCAGGTGCTTTTCTGATCGACTCACCCCGGTTTGAAAGCCGGGGCAATATGAATGGAAGAGAGATGAATGTCCGTCCGGGATAAATCCCTCCTGAATCTGACAGAGTCCATCGCTCTCTTCAACCATTGCC
>CAIUQW010000432.1 GCA_903901395.1 uncultured Chlorobiales bacterium
TCCCTCCAGGCCGGAGAGCGCCTTCTTCCGGATCGAGCGAACCACTACAAAGACAAGTAACAGGACTCCCGCCGAAAATGAAAGAAAAAGCGGCAGAAAAATCCACCAGTTGATGACAAGGCCAATCTCAGGCTGATTGAAGACCATGACCGAGCCGATGAAGAGCGCCACCAGGCCGGCGATGGCCAGAGCGCCGCTGCTGACAACGAAGATTTCGAGGCCAAAAAAGAGGATGGCGAGCAGAATGAGCAGAAGCCCGGTCGTGTTGACCGAGAGCAGTTGCATCGCCCACGCGCCAAGCACGAGCGCAATCGCACCGGCCACGCCCGGCAACACCGCGCCGGGGGTTGTGAGTTCGAAGTAGATTCCGGCAATGCCGAGCAGCAGCAGAAACGCGGCGATATTGGGATCAGCGATGGTCATCATCACCTGTTCGCCGAAGGTTGGAGCGGCTTCATGCACCGTCACGCCCGACGTGCGGATCGTCGTTTCACCTGCGGCGGTCATCACACTGCGCCCGTCGAGAAAGGCAAGCAGTTCCTTGCGACTCGACGCGACGGTATCGATCACGCCTGCCGCGAGCGCCTCGGAGGCCGTCGAAGCGATGCTCTCGCGAACGGCCCGCTCCGCCCAGTCGGGATTGCGCCCACGCTTCTGCGCGAGGCTGCGGGCGAACGCCGCGAGATCGTTCTCGATCTTGTCGTTCATCACGCTCCCCTTCTCTCCACTGCCGCCGCCAATATCGACCGGATGCGCCGCGCCAGTCTCGGTGCCGGGAGCCATCGCCGCGACATGCGAGGAGAGCAACAGCAGCGCCCCCGCCGAAGCCGCCTGCGCCCCGGACGGCGCGACATACACAACGACCGGGACTTTAGATGCCATCACCCCCTGCACCATCTGGCGCAACGAAGCAACCAGCCCGCCCGGCGTATCGATTTCCACCAGAAGCAGCGTGTTGCCCTCACGATTCGCCTCGTCAAGCTCCCGTAAAAACCACGTCGCGCTGCCGGGATTGACGCTCCCCTTCAGCGACATGGTTCGAATTTGCGCGGCGCGTCCAACAAGCGGCACAGCGGCAAAAACCGCCACGACGACGATCAGTCGAAGCAGGACGATGGTGATCGATCTTTTACGCTTGTCTGTCATTACCAGTGATACCTGATTTGCCGTATCTCGAATCAATATAATCAAAAAGGGTTCCTGATCGTTCGTAACGCCCAGAAGCCCCGATGAAGACGAAAACGCTCTATTCTATTTTAAATAATATAGTTAACTATTTTTAAGCAAAAAGGCCTATTTTTAACTATTTTCAAACAATCGTAAATGTTTTCAATCTCAACAAGCCGGTTCTAACTGTTTTTACAAACTGACAGCCACAGTTATTCAACACTGGAGAAGTCATGCAACAAAACCGCCCGGCAGGTTATGCCTTCCTGCTGGAAAAATACAAGCTCGATACAATACCGAACTGGCACAGTTCCCAGGTAGGACCAACAGGTGCGCGTAGCGAGATCATTCAGGATGGACTGGTCGAAACGACCTATCCCCGCTCTTACTGGCCGGGAGAAGGTGATGAAGATCATCTTGAATTTGCGCTCAAGTACGATGGAATCAATCTCGCGACGCTCGCGCGTATCTTCGAAGTCATTGACGCCATATCGCTCCGTAACTGGATCGCATCGAAGCCTACCGGAAAATATGCCCGCAAAATCTGGTTCCTGTACGAATACCTGACAGGCAACCAACTTCCGTTGCCTGACCTTACCCAGGGCAATTATATCGAGTTGCTTGAAAAGAACAAATATTATACGGCAAAATGGTTGAGCGGTCCGGAAGCAATTCAGCGCCAGCGGATAAACAACAATCTTCCCGGTACGCCGAAATTCTGCCCTATCGTCAGACGCACGGAAAAGCTGGTCGAAATGGAACACATCGATATTGCGCAACGCTGCCGGGAAATCGTCACCAGTTATCCCCCGGAACTTCTCAAACGCGCGCTGAGCTACCTGTACGGAAAAGAAACAAGATCATCCTTTGAAATCGAACATATCAAGCCCGACTCAACCCGGACAGATAAATTCATCGCGCTCCTCGAAACAGCTGAAAGCCGTGACTTCTTTGAAAAAGCGCTACTGATCGAAATCCAGAACAGCATTGTCGATCCCCGATATTGCAACACCGATTACCGGCGCAACCAGAATTATGTCGGCCAGACAGTCACGCCCTATCAGGAAAAGATTCATTACATCAGTCCAAAACCCGAAAACTTGACGGGCCTGATGAATGGTCTCATCAGCACCCATCACAAATTGAAACGGCAAACAGGAATTCCTGCGGTAGTTCATGCCGCGATCATCGCCTATGGTTTTGTCTTCCTGCATCCATTTGAAGATGGCAACGGGCGTATTCACCGCTTCCTAATTCACAACATTCTTGCACAACGAGGTCTCGTGCCGGAAGGACTCATGTTGCCGGTCTCCGCAGCCATGCTCAGCAACCGGATTTTGTACGACCGCTCGCTCGAAGCTTTTTCGGCGCCACTGCTGAAACTGATCGATTACAAGCTGGATGAGTCCGCTGAAATGACTGTTTTCAGCCAGACGGAAATCTGCTACCGTTACATCGACATGACCGCGCAGGTCGAGGCGCTCTATGAGTTCGTCATCAAAACCGTTGACGAGGAGCTGAAAAAAGAGCTCGATTTTCTGGTCGGTTACGACCGCACGAAAAAAGCGCTTCAGGAGATCGTGGATATGCCGGATCGCCAGATTGATCTGTTTATAAGACTTTGCCTGCAAAATAGCGGACGCATTTCCGCCACCAAACGCGAATCGATTTTCAACGCACTGAGCAACGAGGAGATCGAACGCATGGAAGCTGCGGTGAGAATGAATTATGCAACCTGAGCGTCTTTCTCTCCCAAAGAACAAGATGCAAGGTCCCGCATCAGCCAGGCATGGCGACGTTATTTTGTTGTTTGTGAAAACCGGAGACCCTTCTGAAGCGGACCTCCGCAATTACTTCACTTCAATCTCCCCAACCATATACGTCACCGCCGTGCCTGACAGAATGACGCGATCCGCTTGCAGTTCGCATAAAATCGTGCCGCCACGACGGGAGAGTTGCCGCGCTTCGAGGCTGTTTTTCGCCAGCTTGCCCGCCCAGTATGGCGTGAGCTCGCAGTGGGCGGAGCCGGTAACGGGATCTTCCTGCACGCCATATTTCGGAGCGAAAAAACGGCTGACAAAGTCCGCCTCGCGACTACGCGCCGTGACGATCACGCCGCGCCGGTCGAGCCGCGTCAACAACGCCTGATCGGGCGCGATGGCGCGGACAGCCTCCTCGCTCTCGACGACGGCGAGGTAATCGTCGGCGGCCAGGACTTCGAGCGGCTGGATGCCGAGCGCGTCGGCCAGTATTGGGGGGCAGGCGCATGGCTCGGGAAGCTGCGCGGGAAAATCCATGCGCAGCAGACCTCCCTTTTTCGTGACGCTCAACTCGCCGCTGCGGGTTTCGAAAACGACCGATGCTTTCGCAAAGCCGAGATGCTCGAAAATCACATGCGCGGTGGCCAGCGTGGCGTGACCGCAGAGATCGATCTCGCGGAGCGGCGTGAACCAGCGCAAGCCGAAAGTCGCGCCGGAGGGAACGAAAAACGCGATCTCCGAGAGGTTGTTTTCCGCCGCGATGGCCTGAAGCGTCGTGTCGCTGAGCCATCGATCCAGCGAGCAAACCGCAGCCGGATTGCCGGTGAAGAGGCGCTTGGCGAAGGCATCGACATGGAAAAGTCTGATCTTCATTGCGTCACCTTTCGGCACTCGCCATCGGCTGGCGCAGGATGGTTTTCCATTTGGCCGGATCGGCTTTGCGCGTGTCGCTGAGGTAGATTTCATGGTGTTTCCCGGCAAGCTGGCACCCGGCATCGGCGATGAAGCGGTGCATCCGCTCAATGGCTGGCCCCTCCTCGGAAAACGGCCCGATGTGCATGATCTGGGCGCAACGCCCCTCGGCGAAGCGCTCGAAGCGAACACCGTCGAGCGCCGTAAGCGCTTTCTTTTTACGGAGATCATCGATAGCCGCCGCAACCATCGCCTCATCGACGAACTCGGGCTGCATGACCATCAGCCTCCATTTCCAGCGGGCTTTGTCTTTCGACGTGAAGGCCGCCATGTCCTCCGCCCACCACAATCCTTCGAGCGGCATGACCGCATAGTCTGTCTGCAAAACGCCCTTTTTCACCATAAACTTGATGGCGTACGAGAGCGAAAAGAGCGCCTCGATGGCCTCATGAAACGCGGGCGAAGTCTCGGGATCGCCTTCGCCGTCGATCATGCAAAACTGCATCTCCGGTACTTCGACCTGCGTAACCTCTTTTGCCGAAGGATTATAGAGCTGCTTCCACTCTTTTCTGTAATCGATCTTGTCCATCGTCAACCGATTTTCTTGAAATCCGCTATCGCCTGCATCATCTCCGCAAACACCGGATTCCGGTGTTCGAGTTCTTTGCCGTCATTGCTGACAACTGGCTTTTCAAGCACGACGCTTGCATGGCGCACACCGAGATTTTTCGCGATCCTGAAAAAGTTGAATCGCGCCTGATCGGAGACCTTCTGCAACGCCTCGATACCGGCAATATCGGCAGTCTCATCGGATTCGGAGTGCGCCGCGAACACTTTGTACGGGAATGGAAATCGTGAACCGAAAAGGCTGATGATCGAGTCGGTCTCCTTGATGAGTCGGGCAAGCTGCTTCGCGCCATCCATATCGACATAGATGTAGCGGTAGGGATTCTCGCCAATCATGGGGGTGTTGAAATCGAACAGATCGGGCACGGGGGTGAGCAGCAGATTTTCCTGCAACTCGCCGACGAGGCCGAACGCGCCTCCCGCAAGATCGAGCGCCGCCGAGAAGAGGTAGAGCGCGCCATTGACTCTCGGGTTGAGCGCCGACATGAATAAGCTCAACGCTCCACCGGTCGAAAGGCCGCCGATAGAGACTTCGCTCGCTTTCGACGCAGCCGTATCGATGGCGAAGCTGACATTCGATTTCCACTCTTCAAGTTCGACTCCTTCCATGCCTTTTGGATCTTTCAGACCGTGGAAGTGCAGCAGCGGCATATAGACATTGTAGCCGAGCTGGTTGAAAAAATAGTCGCCGATAAAGGTCATGAAGTATGGTGAATCGGAGAGTCCGTGAACCAGCACGATCGCTTTTCCGGATGGTTCCGGATGCTCCATGATTCGCGGCTGACAGCCGTCTCGCACCGCATCCGGCGAGAAATAGTTGAAGCGCTGATAATAGTCAAACCACTCGTGATCACGCGCCGGGGTTGTTTGTTGATCGCTCATGTTTTTTCTCCCGAAAAATGTTGACAAAACAACAGCTTTTCAGGAAATATATACTGAAGCGATCCTCGAAACAACAATAAAACACGTGATATACACACTCATCCCGTGAGTGGCGGCATCGGCGGTATCGTTAGTTTTGGCGCGATGATTGCTGTGCTGGAAAGCGCCGTTTCATCCAGGATTTCGTTTTCAGATCGTATATCTCGAACCCTTTTCCGTCGGGAAGAAATCTTCCATAGACTTTGACCTCCCAGGAGAGATTATGCGACCGCTTTTCGCTCCATATCGCTCTCCCCTCTTTGTCGAGCAGCACGAACTCCATGTTGCCCGTGCCGTACTTCGATGTGGCGGCAAGCGCGTATTCGCCTTTGGCGCTCACGCAGAGATAGTCGATCTCCGGCAAACCGGCCAGCGTCTCCCAGAGAAGCTTGCCGCTTTTTACGTCGAACAGCGTAATTCTTGACGCCTCCTGCCCACTCTGACCGATGGCGATGCGCACGCCTTCGGGCGAGATGGCCGTGCGGCGCACCCAGCGCAGGAATTCACCGCCGTCGTCGCTCTGGAAAAGAATCTTCCTGACCAGCTCGCCCTGCCCGTTGAAGACGGCAATGCCGTTCGAACCGCCCTCGTCGCGCCAGCCCCAGAGCGGCAGCGTGATCACCTCGCCGTTGTCCGAAACCGCCGCGCCGCCCGGCTCGCTGACCGAGCGGTTCCAGAGTTCCACGCCACTCTTCTTGAGACTCCACGAGGAAAAGGGCGTTTTAACGGTGACAGCTACTTCCCAGATACCGTTGTCGGAGAAATAGGAGTAGGTTCGTCCGTCCGGATCGATCATCAGCTCGGCCATGCGTGCCGAAGCTTCGACGGGCAAAAGAAGCAACGCGAGCAGCGCGGCGACAAAAAGATGGCGGACGATCTCCGCGCGACGGATAATGTTACGCATGTTCGGGAGATTGAGGTTCGGGAAGCTGGGCGGGATCGATCAGCTCGACCACCGATTCGAGGTACTCGAAAAGCAGTTGCTTGCCTGCGCACAGTGAATCCTTCGCGGCGATACTCCGGCCTCCGCTGGCGATGAAGGAGTAATAAGGACAGCCGCCGTTGCAGAGGTACTGGAAGCGGCACTCCTCGGCTTCGCAGGCGTGCATCGCCTCAAGACGCTGGTCGATGAGCCGCG
Organism: uncultured Chlorobiales bacterium; assembly: GCA_903901395.1. Lineage (GTDB taxonomy): Bacteria > Bacteroidota > Chlorobiia > Chlorobiales > Chlorobiaceae > Chlorobaculum. The sequence continues at coordinate 6,526 of CAIUQW010000432.1, forward strand.
ACATGGCGGGATTGGCGTTGGAAAGGATGTCGGCGATGGCCATCTCGCCAACGTTGCCGAGGCGCATCGACGCGAAGCCCGCGAACTTGGGGCAGAGCCAGGCGTCGCCGTTAGGCGTGATGGCGAGAAAGTTGGTGAGGCAGCGCCCGCCGAAGGTGCAGAGCGACTGCTTCAGACCGGCTCCCGCGGCCAGCGAGCGCAGAATGTAGTTGAGCGTGCCGGGCATCGGCAGCTTGCGCCCACATTCGAACCAGGCGTTGAACTGGGCGATGAAATAGGCGGCGTACCCGTCAGCGTCGAGCGCAATGCTTTCGTCACCGACAAGGTTCTCCGAAAAAAAGTGATACGGATTGCTGTGAAAGGCCTCGATGCCAAGCGAACGGTAGAAATCGAGAATCGCCCCCTCCTTGCCGAGGCTTTGCCGCGTGATCGTGCAGATGCAGCCGCAGTGGCCCTGATGCTCGATGATCGTTTCGCGCGTCGCGAGCACGGTGGCGAGCGACGGGCCGCCGCCGTTTGCCGGGCGCTGGAGATCATGCAGCTCCGGTGGGCCGTCGATGGTCGAGGAGATGTGGAAACCATGCCCGGCAAGCCAGGCGATCAGCTCCCGGTCATGCACGTAGCCGCTCGTCTGGATGGTATTCGCGTAGGGCTTGGTGGCGTATTTTTTCTGGAGCCGATCGACCTTGCGGTAAAAATCTATTCCGGCGAGAAACGGCTCGCCGCCCGTCCACTCGAAGGAGACCTCGCGATGGCGGGTATCGAACGCGCTCCGAATGGCCGCTTCGAGCAAGTCGTCGGCGATGCGAAGGCTCCCGGCTGGATGGGAGCCTTTCGCAAAGCAGTACCGGCACGAGAGCACGCACTGATCGGTCAACTGGAAAATCAGGATCAACGTGCCCGCCTGACCGAGTTTTTCGAGTAACTCTACTCTCTTCGTCATGCCGGAAATCGTTCAGTAGCGATTCGCGTCGCCGTGGGTGTTGGTATGCACGTTACCATGCGTGTTGGTGTGCTTGCCGCTATCCGAATAATCGCTGTGCACATCGGGGCTGTTGGTATCGACATGGGTGTTCCCGTGCAGCGGATTGTCCTTGTCGGCAAGCAGCACGCCGCCCGGATTGTTCGTAATCTCCGTGAGGTGCCGAGCCACCTCGTTGTCGCGCGAGGCGTCCGGCGTGAAGGAGAGCTTTGCTGCGTCGCTCGTCATCGCCGAAGCATTCACGCCGCAGAAGAGCAGCAGCCCCGCCGGAATCGCGATGCCAAGCTTCTGCCCGATGGCAAGCAAGCGCTCGCCCCTGGCCGATCCGGAACGGCGCTCCCCTTCCGGTCTGTCGATCTGATTGTTCATCTCCACTCCTTTTTTTAATTGATGATACCAGCGAAATCAGACGCTCTGGATGATCTTCGCCCGCTGCTTCCGGTACTCTTCGTCGCTGATGAGCTTTTGGCGCTTCAGCCCGTCGAGCGTCTTCAGCCGCGCCTCGATGCTCTGAACATCAGATGAGGACGACTCCTCGATGCTGAGAATTACGTCATTGCTCCCCTTCCGGCTGAAGGCCATGAAGAGTGCGAAGCCGATGATCGCGACGCAGACAGCGATCCAGATGATGACGAAAAGCCCGCCATCTTCTTCGAGCAGACCGTTGCTCACGACGCCCACGATCATGCCCGCGCCAACAAGCGCCACGATGACCGAGGAGATGCGCATCATCTTCAGAGATTGGCGCGTCGGTTTTATCCTGATATCCGGCATGATGACGCTGCTTTTAACGATTCGGCGCGAAAGAGTCGAGCACCACCTGAAACGCGGGCTGACACTGATCGTAAAACTCCTTCGGACTCTTGAACGCCAGCACGTAAAATCCCTGCCTGGCTTTGACAACCACGAACCGCGCCTTCAGCCAGTATTTCGTGGCGAACAGCGGGCCGCGCGGAACCTCCTGCCACACTTCGTAATCGGTAATGGTCGCCTCACGCCCGGCAACGCTTGTCTTCACAGGTTTACCATAGGATGATTTCTTGCTGCCCGCATTCTTGCGCATCAGCCGGTCGTAATCAGCGAGATAGCTTTCATACGTTTTCCTTTCGCTGTTGCCGGGAGCGTAATAGCCGACGTAGATGAGCGGATGCGGGAAGTAATATTTCTCGCCATCCTCCGGGTTCGCAAGCCCGTCCCTGGTGAGCCGAATCTGGTAAATCCCGGCTTTGGCGTCACCCGCCGGATCGTAACTTCGCGTCCAGCCTGCAGGCAGGAGGCAGGAGAAAAAATCCCGCGCGACGGTGAACTTCTCGAACGGCACCGGTCGAACCTCGCGAGGCAGTGAAACATCCGTCACCGCATCTTTCAGTACCTTCGGCAGATAGTACTCGCTTGTATCCGCGAACGGACGCGGGGACGA
>CAIUQW010000433.1 GCA_903901395.1 uncultured Chlorobiales bacterium
GCACTTGCGGTTCGGCCCGCTGATGCCGACCGCCGTGATGGAGCTGACATGCACCACCCGCCGCACTTTCGCCCGGCGGCAGGCGTCAAGCACATTCTGCGTGCCATCGACATTGATTCGCTGAAGCAGGGGATTTTTGCGGTCTCCCATGTAGGTGATGCCCGCGCAGTGATAAACCTCTTCGGCCCCGTCGAACGCTCCGTGAAGCGAAGCGATATCCGTAACGTCGCCGTAAACGAGAGTGATCCGGTCAAGACACTCTTTTAGCGAAGCCAGATCGGAGCTGGCGCGGACAAGCGCGTGAACATCTTCGCCCGATGCGGCCAGCCTGTGAACAAGACGGGACCCGATGAAACCGGTGCCCCCGGTTACGACTATTTTCTTTCTCACGAATGCAGTATGTATTGAAGAACTGATGGCTCAGCGGATGACGCCGAAGGTCGGACTCCCAGACAAAGCCTTTTTAAATAATGCGTTACTCCTGAACCTTGATCTTGCCGTCCAGAATATCCTTGCGAATCGATTCAACACGCTCGCGGACGGCGTTGTCGATCAGCTTGTCGTTGCCGCTGTTCCAGACGTAGTCGGTGTAGCGCCCTTCGAGGCCGAAGACCCGCTGTTTGCCACCCTGAAACTGCCCCTTCATCGCATCCTCGACCGTGGTAAAGACTGCCTTGTCAACTGCCTTGGTCATGCTGGTCAGCACACGCCCCGGCGCAAGGTAGGACTGATCCATGTCGGTGCAGATCACGAGCTTGTTCGTTTCGCGGGCAGCTTCGATGACGCCCATGCCGCTCGCGCCGGAGGCCTGGTAGATGATATCCGCCCCCTTGCTGTACTGGCCGAGCGCAAGCTCCTTGCCTTTGGCAGGATCGTTGAAGGCGCTGCCGGTCATGCCGATGAAGTTGGTGATAACCTTGATGCCGGGGTTGACGAACTTCGCCCCCTCGGTGTAGCCACTCTCGAATTTTCTGATAATGTTGGAATCCATGCCGCCAATGAAGCCGATGGTGCCGGTTTTCGATTCGAGCGCCGCGATGGCTCCGGTGAGGAACGATCCCTTCTTCTCCTCGAAGACGATACCGGAGAGGTTTGCCGGAATCTGCGCGCCCGGCTGCGGATTGTAGTCGATGCAGGCAAACTTCTTGTCGGGGAACTCACGGGCGATAGCGGTGATGTCGTCGGTGAAGAGCAGACCGACGCCGATGATCAGCTTCACGTCAGGATCGGCGGCCATCTGCCTCAAAGCGGCCTCGCGGTCGGCTCCCTCGCCTGACGGCTCGATATAATCGAATTGAATGCCGAGCTTCTGTTTGGCCTGTTCGAGACCGTTGTAGGCTGAATCGTTGAACGACTTGTCGCCACGCCCACCAACGTCGAACACGAGGCCGACCTTGTAACCGCCAGTCTTGCTGTCGCTTACCGTTTTTTTCCCGGCGCATCCCGTGATGAGCAGCATAAACATCGTCAGAATGGACGACAGCCTGAGCATGGATGGGGTAAATTTCCGGTAAGTCATGCTTGTAGTGGGAGTTGATTCGTCAAAAATTTGTCGCTTAATATAATAAAAAAGGAGGCGTTTTAAGAAACGGATGCGCGAGAGCTGCTTGCGCCGTCTGCCGGGGCATCATTGATACAACGGAACTAATTTTCTATATTAAAAAATGATGAAATAATATCAGGATCAACCGCAAAACCGGTCAGCCATGACAGCTCAACCCGGCACGCGTGGAACAGCAGGTATCGCGCCTGCAAAGCGTCAGCAGACGCTCGTTATCCTCATTGCTTCCATCGTCGCGTGCCTTGTAGCCGGATGGCTCTACTGGCGCGTCACGGCGCTTCCCCGGCGCGATCTCGCCGACATTCGCGAGTCCGCCAGGCTCCGCGTGCTGCTCTCCTACGACCCGATCAACTACTTCATCTACCGCGGCGCGCCGATGGGCTACAGTTACGAGCTGGCCCAAAGCTTCGCCCGGTACCTCGGCGTGCCGCTCGAAGTGGTGGTCGTTCGAGACATGAACAGCCAGATTCCGATGCTCCGCAACAACCAGGGCGACATCGTGGCGCATCTGATGACGGTCACTCCCGAGAGAGAACGGCTCGTCAGCTTCACGACCCCGCTCGACTCGACGCGGCAGGTGCTTGTGCAGCTCAAGCCAAAAGCGCGCGACTCATCGAAACTGGTGCGCACGCTCGATCAGCTCGACGGCAAAACCGTGCATGTGCACCTGAATTCAGCCTACTTCACGCAGCTCGCCGAGATCAGAACGCTCCGGGAGATCGACTTCGAGATCGTTCCCGCCGATGGCGCGCTTTCGACCAGCGAGCTGATCGGCAAAGTCAGCGAGGGCGCGTTCGACTACACCATCTCGGATGAAAACATCGCGCGGACGCACCTGGCGCTCTTCGACAACATCGACATACAGACGCCGGTCAGCGCTGCCATGCCGCTGGCGTGGGCCGTCCGGAGCGATTCGCCGAAGCTTCGCGATGCGCTGAACCGCTGGCTGGCAAAGGCGAACAGAAGCGGTGAGCTGGCCATCATTCGCGACAAATATTACAACCGTCAGAACCACTTCAAAAAACACGCGCTCCAGGCATTCTACTCGCGCCATGCCGGTTCAATTTCGACCTACGACAAACTGGTGCGGAAATATGCCGGAGAGATCGACTGGGACTGGCGGCTTCTCTCCTCGCTGATCTACGAAGAGTCGCAATTCGACTCCGCCGCGGTTTCCTGGGCGGGCGCGATTGGGCTGATGCAGCTCATGCCCTCCACCGGCGATCAGTTCAAAGCTCGCAACCTCTTCAATCCCGCCGACAATCTGCAAGCTGGCGCAAGGTATCTTCGCTCTCTGGATTCGGAATGGCAGGAGATCGACGACCGGCTGACGCGGCTCAAATTCATCCTCGCCTCTTACAATGTCGGCGCCGGTCATGTGCGTGACGCGCAGAAGCTGGCGTCGAAATACGGCGCGAAGCCTGACGCATGGGAAGGCAATGTGGAAAAATATCTTTCGCTGACCACGGAATCGAAGTATTACAACGATCCCGCCGCCACGCTCGGTTACTGCAACGGCAAAGTTGCCGTCCTCTACACCCGCAATATCATCGACCGTTATCAGCTCTACCGGGAAGTCATTCCAAAATGATTATATGGTAAGTAACTCATAACATAAATTTGCGTTAGAGAGTGTTATTACTCCGGCGATTAAAACTCTTAACAATTGCCCCGGACTTCAGTCCGGGGGTTTATGGATAACCTAAAATAAATAAGGGCTTTAGCCCAATCTCTTTTTTAGGGAAGATTGCGAATTATTGTTGCCGGAGTAATAACATAACAGCGCGAAATTCGCGCATGACCGGAAGATGAAAAAAATGAACAACGTGCATAAAGTGCTCGATGCGCAGATCAATTCGTTATAGTTGAGATAAATAAACGGGCTATACAAAAGAAATATCTGACAGCATATATACAACCCCCTACTCCATCTGTATCACCGACCTGTCACGAACCTCACAAACTCCTTATAACTGACGAAAACTACGCACATTAACGGATTTTTGCAGAATTTTCAAGGAAAATTCATAGCCATTTATTATATTTATAACTTACAACTCTATACATCGAATATATAGCCCCATTAAAGAACAATACCCCTCATCTATGTCATTTGAACATAACGACTTCGCCCTTTTTGCGAATTTTCCGCATCCGGTCTTTCTGATCTCGCCCGATGGCACAATACTTGAGGCAAATAAGTTTTTTATTGATAAATATTTCAGCCAGATCAAGGAAATCCGGGGCAAGAGCATCTTTGAGCTGATATCAAACGAACTTCAGGCCCCTGAATCTTCCGCCAGACGCAAAGCTGTAGTAGATACCGTTGTTGCTACCGGACAGCATATGATCTTCGATGATGATGCAGTACCATCAGAAGCTCCGTGTACCCTGTCAAATCTCCCGATGGAGAGGTCTCACGCCTTTTGATCATTGTTCACGACGTGACCGAAGAGGTCAGGGCGGAGCGGCAGGCCCGGCATACCGATCATATCTACAAAGCGCTTCTCGACGCCATTCCCGGCTCCGTCTTTGTGCTGGATGAAGAGTATCAGTTGATTAGCGGCAATAAGTATGCATTCACTCTTTTTGGTGACTGGAAAGGTGAAATCATTAACAAAAATTTTTTCAATCTCGTCGTCACCGAAGACCGCCCTCGCGTAAAAGAGCTATTAAGCGATCTCATGGGATCAGGACTTGAAAAATCTGACGAAGTAAGAATGCACACGCACCAGGATAGAAACCAGTTCAACTGGTTCAGAATCCATGCGCGAAAAACCGTCATCGATAACCGGAATTATCTTGTTCTGGTCTGCATCGATATAACTGAACTCAAATTCTCTGAATCCCATCTTTTTGAATATAAAAAATGGTTGGTCAAAGCGATGGAAGCCGGAAAAGCAGGAGTCTGGGAGTGGAATCTGGAAACAAATGACGGTTTCTGGTCGAACAATGTGTGGGATATTTTTGGCGTCGAAAAACTGCCCGGTCTGGCCCCCTCCTTTGAATTGTGGGAAAGCACTATTCATCCCGATGACCGCGAAATGATTGTCGAATCGGTAACGAAGGCTATTTCACTCGGAGCTGAACTGAACATTCAATATCGGGTTCTTCACTACGACGGTTCCTGCCGATGGGTACTCGAAGCAGCGAAACCTGTTCGTGACAAAAAAGGAAATGTAAAGCGCTATTCCGGTATAGCAATAGATATAACTAAACAGAAAAAATTCGAAGACGAGATTGTCCTTATTCGCGAACACCTCGATATCCTGCTGGAAAAGTTAAATATCGGCTGGTTTCACATGAACCTGATAGACAACACCGCGATCAGGACAATAGAGCACGCCAGAATTTTTGGCTATGACAGTCTCGATGCTGACTGGTCTTTTGAAAAATTTCTCGAACATGTTGTCGATGAAGACAGGGAGAAAATGAAAAACAGTCTTGTGGAAATGATTTCAAATCACAAAAACACTATCTCTGAATGTCAGATTGTAACGACAAACGGTGAAAAGCGCAGATTATTGTCATCCAACACCCTCCTCTTTGATGAGTATGGAAAACCCACTCATCTGGTCGGTGTTGTTCAGGACATCACTGACCGGCATGTTGACCGGAGCATGCTCGCCAAATCGCAGCCAGAATAATACCTGAATTTTCACTCTATTCAAGCATATCACCAATGATCTATAACAATTTTTCACTCTTTGCAGATTTTCCCCATCCGGTATTCCTGCTTGCATCCGACGGCACGCTTCTTGAAGCCAATCGCTGTTTCATCGAAACCTATTTCAGCCGGGCCGGAGAAATCCGTGGCAAAAACATCTATGACCTGACTGCCGCTGAACTTCACTCACCTGAGTTCGCGGCCAAACGGAAAGCCGATGTGGAGAGAGTGATTTCTACCGGAGAGCATCTCATTATCGATGATGATTATGTAGAGGGCGGCGTGTTCAGAAGCTCGATATACCCTGTTAAATCCGACGATGGCAACGTCGAAAGGATTCTTATAATCATACATACGTTACCAAACAGGTCGAGGCGGAACGGCAGGCCCGGCAGACCGATCATTTATTCAGAGCGCTTCTCGATACCCTTCCCGGCTGCGTCTTTGTCCTCGATGAAGCATGCCTTCTCGTCAGCAGCAATGAGCAGGCTTTCACTCTTTTTGGAGACTGGAAAGCAGAAATCACCAACAACAGTTTTTGCAATCTCGTTTATGGCGAAGACAAGCATCGCGTAAAAAAGTTATTGACAGATATAATCGAGTCTGGTCATGAACACGCTGAAGATGTGAGAATGCACACGCACCAGGATCATAAAAATTTCAACTGGTTCAACATCACGGCCCAAAAGACCGTCATCGAAAATTGCAACTATCTCGTTCTGGTTTGCATCGATGTAACTGAAATAAAATCTTCCCAATCGCAGCTTTCTGATGAGAAAAAATGGTTGATCACAGCCATGGAATCCGGAAAAACAAGCGTCTGGGACTGGAATGTCGAAACGAACGCCGCTTTGTGGTCAAACAGTTTTTGGGAGCTTTTTGGCATCGAAAAACTGCCTGGACGCACCCCCAGCTATGAGCTGTGGGAAAACGCCATTCATCCCGATGACCGTGAAATGATTATGGAATCGATGAAACAGGCTATCGCTCAGCGGGCTGAAATCAATGTTCAATATCGGATTCTTCATCCAGATGGATCGTGCCGCTGGGTAATGGATGTAGCCAGACCAATCCTTGACAAGTACGGTGAGATCAAGCGATTTTGTGGAATATCGATGGATATTACCGATCAGAAAAAATTTGAAGACGAGGTTGTCCTCATTCGCGAAAACCTCGATGACCTGCTTGAAAAATTCAGTATCGGCTGGTTTCAGACGAACCTGAATGATAACTCTACGACACGAACAATCGAGCACGCCAGAATTTTTGGCTATGATAATCTTGACATGAATTGGTCTTTAGAAAAGTTTCTTGGACATGTTGTCGATGAAGAGCGGGAAAAAGTCAGAAATATCATATTCGGTTCTGTTGAAAAGAAAAAAGACTTCCTGGTAAACTGCAAGATCAGGAAAACAACCGGTGACATACGCAGAATAATGGTATCGGCGTCACTCATCTTGGATGATCATGGAAATCCGACTCATATCGTCGGTATCGTTCAGGATGTAACCGATCTCAATAGTGATAATGCAAATTTGAAGAAATAACGAGTACTACTGAAAAAATATTATTTGACCCGCGCCATCAGTCATTGCGAGGAGCGAAGCGACGTGGCAATCCATGCGGAATTGGCAGCAAAGATGGATCGCGAGTCCCGACAAGTCGGGACTCGCGATGACGATTCCTCGATATTCAAGAAATGAACTTGCTTCGTGAAATCAACAGAAATTAAACGGACATAATCATATCTTTGGTTTATCCTGACGCATCCATTTCGCCCATTCAAAATCAATACATAATAAAAGCAGCTGTCTCAGAAACTATATTGAGACAGCTGCTTTAGAATATTCCATTAAGGACGAATTATCCTCTTTTGAAATAAAAAAGTTACGGCTTCAACTGGTTTTCGCGCTGCGCGAAGAGGCTTCTGATGCCTGGCAGCATCGAGAGCACGGCAGAATCATTGCCCTGCTTGACCGCTTCTGAAAGCTCGTCGATAGCACGAGTGATGCTCTGGTTCACCATCATATCCCCCTGACCGGCACCGGCGGAGAGGAATCTGGTCTCGCCGCCAAGCCGCAGCACTCTGGTTCTCAGCTCGGGCTTCATGCAGCGACGGCCAATATTTTCGATCCGGTCGGCCCATTCCGACGGCCCGGCAGAGAGATCGACCTTTTTCCGGCGGCCTGTCGAAACTTCATCCATGCCGTTCGACACAAAGAGCACGCCGAGGCCGGTCACGGTCAGCACGCTCGCAATGATCGCGCCGGTTCCCATCCCCTGAAACTCCAGCACGAGGCCAACAATGGCAGAAAGAAATGCGAAGAGCGCAATCCCGGCGCTGATCATGGTTGAAAGATTCCAGCCGACGCGAAATCCCCGGACGACGGCGTAGGAGCCTGCAGTAAGCGACAGTGCGAAAAGCGCGACAGGTGCGAGCTGCAAGTCGCCACTGAAAAGCCTTGCAGAGAAAAACGCGAAAAAGAGACCGAACACCGTCAGCACGACGCCTAACGGCAGCAATACCCAAAGCCAGGATTGTTTCATTCCTCAGTAATTTTTTCGTCACGAAAAAGTCCGCCATTCGGCGCAAAACGCTTTCCGAACGGGTTCTCCCCCACCCGGAAGCGCCAACAGATAGCCA
>CAIUQW010000434.1 GCA_903901395.1 uncultured Chlorobiales bacterium
CGCATCATCGTCGGCGTGGACAATCCGCGCACCAAGGAGCTTCTGCGTAACCTTTACGCGCCGTTCAACCGCAGCCACGAGCGATTCATCGCGATGGATATTCGCTCGGCGGAGCTGACCAAGTACGCGGCCAACGCTATGCTCGCCACCAAGATCAGCTTCATGAACGAGATCGCCAACATCGCCGAGCGGGCCGGAGCGGATGTCGAGGCGGTACGCAAGGGAATCGGTTCCGATTCGAGGATCGGTTTTTCGTTTATCTATCCCGGCGTCGGATATGGCGGCTCCTGCTTCCCGAAGGATGTGCAGGCGCTGGAGCGTACGGCGCGGAAGCTTGGCTACGATTCGCGAATCCTGCAAGCGGTCGAGGCGGTCAACGACGATCAGAAATCGAGTCTCGTTTCGAAGATTCGCGACCATTTTGATGGCGATCTCAAGGGGCGCGTTATCGCGATTTGGGGCCTCGCCTTCAAACCGAACACCGACGATATGCGCGAAGCGCCGAGCCGCAAGATTATCGAGGAGCTTTGGCAGGCGGGAGCGACCGTCCGGGCTTACGATCCCGTCGCCATGGAGGAGGCGCGGCGCATCTATGGCGACCGTACCGATCTTGTGCTTGTCGAGCATCCCGACCAGGCGCTCAAAGGCGCGGACGCGCTCGCTATCGTGACCGAGTGGATGGTGTTCCGCAGCCCCGATTTCGAGCTGATCAAACGCTCTCTGAAAGAACCGGTTATTTTCGACGGCAGGAACATCTACAACCCCGACATGGTGGAGCAGGCAGGACTTAGCTACTACTCCATCGGTCGCCGTCCCCGTCTGGCGCGCTGATCCGTTTTATCGAGCCAATCCCGGTCGGTTTTCGATATGCCGACCGGGAAAATGCTCCAGAGGCCCGTTGCCGTTACCAAGCCTCCACGATGCTCCCACCTCAAGTGCTTTTCTCATATAATTGATAGCCGACGCGACCGCTTCGTTCATCGGCAACCCTTTCGCCACTCCGCACGCGATGGCCGATGAAAGCGTGCAGCCGGTGCCGTGCGTGTTGACGGTGTCGATTTTCGGATTCGAGTACCAGAAGAATTTTCCCTCATGCAGCAGGCAGTCGTCGCAATTCCCGCCTTCGCCATGCCCCCCCTTGACCAGCACTGAACGTGCCCCTTGCTGACGTAACTCTTTCGCCATTTTTTCGATTTCAGCACGGCATCCAGGAGCCTTTTCACGGCCTGTCAGCAGCGCGGCTTCGGGCAGGTTCGGCGTGATGAGGCTCGTCCACGGAAAAAGCTGTTTCATCGAGGTCATATTTTGCGCATCAAAGAGCGCTTTCCCGCTCGATGAGCGCAACACTGTGTCGAAGACGGTCGGAACGCCATCGAGCTTTTCGATGAGCCTCATGACTGTTGTTGCTGCTTCAGTCGATCCGAGCATGCCGATTTTGATCGCGTCGATGTGCATATCGTCCACGATTGTCTCGAATTGTTCGGCGATGAAGGCGGGCGGAATTTCGTGAAACGAGCGTACGCCGAGGGTGTTCTGCGCCGTCACGGCGGTGATGACGCTCAGACCGTAGCAGTCGTTTGCGGTGATAGCTTTCAGGTCGGCCTGGATGCCCGCTCCGCCGCTGCCGTCCGAACCGGCGATGGTCAGTACGGTGGTGTAATTCCGCATCAAATTCATTGCCTGATTCTCCTGACCAGCTCGCGGGCCGCCGCCGCCGGATCGTCGCTGTCGGAGACCGCTGAGATGACCGCGATGCCCGACGCTCCGGCGCGGATCACTTCGGCGGAGTTGTCGAGGTCGATGCCGCCAATGGCAATGACCGGCAACTGCGCGGCATTGCGAATTGGCTTTATCGCCGCCGTGCCGATGGGCGGCGATGGCTTGTTTTTAGAGTATGTCGGGAATATGTGCCCCACGCCGATGTAACTCGCTCCATCCGCAGCGGCTTTGGCGGCCTCCTCTTCGCATGAAACCGAGACGCCGATCATCGCGCCGGGGCCGAGCAGGGCGCGGGCGGCGGCGGCAGGCATATCCTGCTGGCCGAGATGCACTCCATCGGCATGCATGGCCAGAGCTATATCGACCCGGTCATTGACGATGAAGAGTGCCTCCCGTTCCCGGCAAAGCTCCTGGATCCTCAATGCCCAATGGAAAAGGTCGCGTCCCGAAGCTTTTTTCCTTCGCAATTGCATCATTCCGGCGCCGCCTTCGAGCGCCTGGCGGGCAAGTTCGACGGGGTCGGATTCTTCATCCGTGATGACACAGAGGAGTCTTCGTGGCAGGTTCATGAGGGCAGGTATGAGAGATAGCGGTTGATAGTGTCCGGCAACGATCCGGCATCGAGAAACGGCGTGAGCGCGGCGACGCCCCAGGCTCCGCATTCGATGCAGGCGAGCGCTTTGTCATGCGTGACGCCGCCGACGGCGAAGACCGGAGTGCGTACTTTTTCGCAGATTTCCCGTAGCTTTTCCAGCCCCTGAGGCGGCCCGAACGGCGCTTTGGAGGGGGTGTGGAAGACCGGCCCGAAGAGCAGGTAATCGAGGCCAGCCGACGAGGCGTTCAGAGCGGCGGTTTTGCTATGGACGCTCTGTCCGGTAAGCAAGCCCCGGGCCGCTTTTCTGATGACATCAGCCGGGCACGAAGACTCGGGTAGATGCACCGCGCCAGCCCCCGACGCGAGCGCAATGTCTAAGCGATCGTTCACGGCGAGGATCGATCCGGCATCATCGATAACGGGCGCGATCTGACTGCAAAGAGTCCAGAGCGATGCGGAGTCAAGTCCTTTTTCGCGTACCTGAAAAATCACCGGCGCTGAGAGGGGGAGTGCTCGCGCCTGCTTCAGAACGAGGCCTCGGTGAGCCAGATGTTCGCCGCCGCTGCTGACAATCATCAGCCTAGGGAGTGAGGGATGTTTTCCTGTCATTGATGCAATTTCTGGCACAATAACTATTTTTCAAAGGAATCCCAATGCCGGAAATTTTCATCTGGCGACTCAGGTTTTCCGGTTTTTTTTCAAGCAAAACATAACAATTACGATGGCATCACATGAAGAAAATCTGAAAAGAGCGGGCATTGTCCTGCCTGAATTACCCCCTCCGGCGGGACTGTATCGTCCTGGAATTCGTGTCGGCGACATGATCTACACCTCAGGCCAATTGCCGCTGGTTGGCGGGAAACTGATGGAGCCAGAAGGAAAGGGGAGTGTTACCGCCGAGCGTGAGCAGGAGGCAATGATGGCCGCCAGAACGGCGGCGCTCAACGCGGTCGCGGTTTTGCGTTCCATTGCAGGAAGCCTCGACGCCGTGGAGAATATCGTGAAGTTAACTGTCTATGTCTCCAGCGCTGAAGGTTTCACGAATCAGCACAAGGTGGCCAACGGAGCTTCGGAACTTGTCGGCGAAATTTTCAGAGAATCCGGCCAGCATGTTCGAAGCGCCGTCGGTGTTATAGCTCTTCCTCTCGATGCAAGTGTGGAGGTTGAGATGATTGCATATTCCCCAATCAAATGAGAGTAGTGTAGTCATTAAATTTCATTAGAAAATCTGAAAAAAGCAGCGTGATTGTACAATCATAGCTGCTTTTTTTATTGATAATAAGTTCTGACAATCTGTTCAGATTATTAAAAAATACAACTCATTTTATCTGATTAAATTCTTTTAAAGATTCTGAAAAATTTGTAATAAATTTACAGA
>CAIUQW010000435.1 GCA_903901395.1 uncultured Chlorobiales bacterium
ATCAAGGAGATACTTCAGGAGCACGAGGAACGACAATATCTGGCAGAAGGCGTTTCGCCGGAGGCTATTGATGAAAATGAATTACCACGAACGGAGACGATTGAATGAAAAAGCAGGCGCAGGAAGAGAAGGTGAGGATTAACAAATTTCTCGCCATGTGCGGCGTCGCGTCGCGCCGGGCCGCTGACCAGATGGTGCTCGAAGGGCGCGTGACGGTGAACGGCCAGCTCGTCGTCGAGCCGGGTTCGAGGGTCGATCCCCGCAAGGACGAGGTGATCGTCGATGGCAAGCGCATGGCCGAGCCGGAGAGCAAGAAGGTCTACATCCTCTTCAACAAGCCGAAAAACGTCATCACCACCAGCCACGACGAGCTTGACCGCCAGCAGATTCTCGACTACATCGATGTGCCCGAGCGGGTCTTCCCGGTCGGACGGCTCGACCGCAAAACTACCGGCCTTTTACTCTTGACCAACGACGGCACGCTGGCGCATCTCTTGATGCACCCGTCGTCGCAGGTGCAGAAGGAGTACCTCGCCGCGCTCGATACAAAATTCCCGCCCGCGATGCTCCAGAAGCTGACCAGCGGCATGAGGCTCAAGGACACCGGCGAGAAGGTCAGCCCGTGCCGCGCCAAAATCCTCGACGACGGCATGAGCGTGCTTGTCGGCATCCACGAAGGCAAGAACCACCAGGTGCGGCGCATGTTCAGCACCCTCGGCTTCGAAGTCAAACGCCTCGACCGCGTCGCCTACGCGGGACTGACGCCGGGCGAACTCAGACGCGGCGAGTGGCGCTTCCTCTCCCGCAAAGAGGTGGAAAAACTCTATCGCTTGTGCGGCGGGCAGCAATAACTATCTTTGAAAAGTCCCGTTGACGAGACGGGCAAATCGCCTTTTTCTCTCCAACCTTCATCGACCCCTTGCGATGAAACCGACATACACCACCCTGCTGCGCCGCATGACGGCGTCGGCTCTACTTTGCGCATCCACATTTTCGCCCGCTTCGGCGCTGTCCGCCGACTCTTTTGAGGAGCTGCTCGACCGTTCCGAGTCCGAAGGCAATGCCGAAGTGCTCTTCAGCGATCTCGAAGCGTTGCGCCGGAACAAAATCCCCATCAATCTCGCCACCGAGGAGCAACTGCTCGAACTGCCGTTGCTCTCCGCCGCCGATGCTGCGAAAATCATCGACTGGCGGCGACAGCGCGGGCCGATTGGCTCTGTCACTGAACTCGAAGCGGTGATCGGCGCTGATGCCGTCCGTCGTCTCTTGCCCTATCTCTCGTTTGAGATGCCTCCTCCCGAAATGGAAAAGAAAAGGGAGTTGCCCGGAAAAGTCCGGGGGAGCGTCATCGGCAGAGCGTTCTGGGAGAGTCCGCCGAGGGCAGGGATCGACAATGGAAAGTATGCCGGAGGCAACCGCCATGTTTACAGCCGCTTCCAGGCAGCCACGCCGCACTATGGCGTGCATCTGCTTCAGGAGAGCGATATTGGCGAGCCGCAATTTGACGATTTTCTCTCGTTCAATGTTTATGCCGAGCGGATTGGCATTTTGAGCCGGGCGGTCGTCGGAAATTACCGACTCAGCTTCGGGCAGGGGTTGCTTTTCGGGCAGGGGCGCTACTTCTCGAAAGGCTCGGACGCCATCGACGGCGTGCTGCTTTTCTCCCCTGCGCTTCGTCCCTATACTTCGGCAGGCGAGAATTATTTTCTGCAAGGCGCGGCGGCAACCCTCTCACCGGGGCCATTCGAGGTGACGGCTTTCACATCGAGCAACAAGCTCGATGCGAGCATCGACGGCGGCGTGGTCACGAGCATCTCGACCTCAGGCTACCACCGCACGGCCACTGAAATCGCCAAAAAGGACAATCTCACCGAACAAGTCCACGGTGTCAATCTGCGCTATTGCTATCGCGCGGGCGAGCTGAACGCCGGTATCGGCGCGACTTTTGCGGATTATCGCTATAGCCTGCCACTCGAAGCGCTTGGCAACCAGCGCGGCAGCCAGCTCGGATCGCTCGAAGCGAGCGTTGTGTACCGTCATGCGCAGGTGTTCGGCGAGGCCGCGTTCGACCGCCAATCCGATGCCATGTCATGGATTTGCGGCGTGCAGGCCGATCTGGCCAAGGGAGTCACCGGCGTAGCGTCGATGCGCGAATACGCTATCGATTACGCTTCGCCCTTCGCCGGAGCCTTCGCCGAGCGCGGCGACAGCGGCACGAACGAGGAGGGCTTTTATCTTGGCCTGAAGGCGCGAGCGCACAGCAATCTTAACCTCGCCGTTTCGTACGACATCTTTCGCTTTCCCGAACTCGACCGCACGCACTACGCCCTGCCATCCTCGGGTCACGATGCGCGATTTTACGCCACCTGGAAGCAGAACCGCTGGCTGACCTGGGACGGCATGTACCAGCACAAGGAGAAGGAGGAGACCAAAAAGCAGCTCGACGAAGAGCGCACGCTCCAGTACTACATGCCGGTGCCGAAAACGACGAATCGCGTGCAACTCGGTTTGGCGGCGCGATGCTCATCGACCGTCACGCTGAAATCACGAGCCGCATACAAGAGCCTGCAGAGCCGTTTCGTCAGCGGGACGGAGAGCGAAAAAGGGTGGTTGCTGTATCAGCAGCTTGACTGGAAACGCGGCCCTGTTACCCTCAAAACCCGCCTAGCCCGCTTCGACACAGACACTTACGACGCCGGATTGTACGCCTACGAGGACGATCTGCCACTGGTCTACGCGCTCCACAACTACTACGGCAGAGGCAAAGCGTGGTTCATCATGCTCGACGTCGATCCGGTAAAAGATTTCAGCCTGACCGCCAAATACGAAATCACATGGTACAACGACCGAGAAGCCTACGGCAGCGGCAACGACCTGCGCAACACCTCATCCCCAAGCTCTTTCAACGTGGGGTGCATGTGGAAGTTCTGAGAGGATGGTGTTGATTTGCTGAAAAATCGATGGTATAATAAGGAGGTTGAAACGCCGGAAATAGCAAGGTTTTTTATTTGTACAGCAGCCGTTGCTGGAGCTGCGATGGATGCCTCTATGGCTCAGTTGCCCAATTCTGACTCTCGGGCTCTTTCAGTAATCGAAGTTGCTCTAGTGATTGCCTTGCCCGACCTATCCGTCCCGTCAGACTTATATGACCTATCAGACCTGTTCTTTGCTACTTCACCACCGCGAACTTCCCCTCGAACTTCACTGCAACCTTGCCTTCGACCTCGATAACAGCGTGAATCGTCATTTTCGCCTTGCCGGTGCTTTTGATGCTTTCGATGAAAGCGGCGACCTCCTCTTCGGGCGGCAGCGTGCCGGTGGCCGTGATGTCGCCGGTGACGGGGCGGAGGTATTCGACCTCGCCTTTACGGATCACGATGTTCCCTTCGACCCCGGCTTCGCGGAGGCGGAGGTAGAGCAGGCCCCAAGCCGAAAGCACGCAGGCGATGTAGAGGCTGCCACCGAAGGCCGTGCCGAGGTGGTTGAAGTTGTTGGCCAGCGGCGCGATGATGGTCAGCTCGCGCCCGGTGTAACGCTCGACGATGATCCCCATCGCCTGCGTGAGGGGAATGGCGCTATCGAGAGTTTCCTGTAGTTTGCGTTCCATGATTCACTTGTTTCCGGTTTGTCCGATGTCGAGGCGATATTTGTTGAAGTTCCGGCAGACGTGCTCCGATTCTGGCCGGGCTTTGTGGATTTTCACGATGAGATCGACCACCTCCGTCGGCTCCATGACGTGAAAGATGGCGTGCATGTCCTTGCGCTCGAAGAGTTGGCGCGGCAGCACTTCGGTTTCGAGCCAGAGGAGCAGGCTGGTCCAGATTTCGCCGAAGAGGATGATTGGCGTTTCGCAGAGGTGCTGCACCTGCACGAGCTGCCAGGAGTAGAAGAGTTCGAGCAGCGTCCCGATGCCGCCGGGCGCGACGACCACCGCGTCGGACATTGCCATAAAGGCGTCGAGGCGTCCGCTGAACCGCTCGAAATCCTCCTTGATGTCGAGATACGGATTGGGCTGCTGCTCATGCGGCAATTTGATATTCAACCCGATCGACTGCCCGCCGTTGACGACGCTCTTCGACCCGGCATTTGCCGCCTGCATCAATCCCGGCCCGCCGCCGGTCACAATATCAAACCCCTCGGCAGCCAGCCCGCGAGCAATCTCATAAACGTCCCGGTAAGCCTCGTCCCCCTCGCTGATCCGGGCCGACCCGAATATGGTTACACGATAATGCGGTTCCATGAATTTTGATTGAGAATGATTGCCGTCTCCTGCCGTTGAAAATATAAAACCCTCCAAGTCATAATGTAATAATGCAATAAAAGGATTTTTTCGACCAAGGAATGCCAGTTGTCTTTGATCATTGCATCATCCTGCAAACCGAACGCTGGACTTTTTTCAGAAAGCAGCAATACTTACCCCTCTCCATCTGCCTGAACGAAGAACACTCCGGCATGGTTCATCGGCGGAAAGCGCATGAACAGCCGGAGAGCGATACCTTACTTTGCTTTGTACAGCCGTATTGATCAAACCTGTTATAAACAACTTCGTTAAGAAATCGACTGTTCGGACAGCAACGGCACATTGACATGAGTGACGCTTTAGCGATCAAGATAAGCTTCTTCCTGCAGGAGAAGGCAGACCATTCAAGGATTTGCCCGGTTACCATCTGGCTGTCAAAGCGCTCGGATAATGCCATGAGGCCATTGAGAGCGTCAGCAGCGAGCTTCGTGATTCAGAAACCACTTGGCGATTCAGTTTTATTTGATTATCATGTCGATATGATTCAACAGATCGACACATACGAGCAGGCGAAAGAGGCGATACTCGACCTGCTGAATGCACTGAACGATCCCACGCGGCAGGAGATCGTCTTCCTGTTCCGTAAGCAGGAGGAGTTCTGCGTGAACGACATCGCACGGCAGTTCAGCCTGAGCAGGCCGACCATCTCGCATCACCTGAACCTGATGAAGCGGGCCAAGATTCTCGACTCGCGCAAGGAGGGCAAGGAGGTCTTCTACTCATTCAACAAGGAGTATGTCCTGAATGCGCTCGATATACTGACCAACTATATCAAGGGGTGCTGCTGATTTTTTTTGATAGACAAGTAGAAAAGTTTAAACATATCAACTTAAATAGGAAAAGCCATGAACAACTCAGTACCGATTCAGGAGAGCGAGGCGCGGATTCCGCAGAGCAACATCGCCCGCGTTTATGACTGGAATGCGCCAGTCTACGACATCTGGGGCACGCTCACCGAAAGCAAGGCGCGCGAGCGGGCAATCGAACTCGCTGAAATCCGCGACGGGCTGACCATTTTCGAGGTTGCCGTCGGCACGGGACTTGCTTTCGAAGAGATCGTCCGCCGCAATCCGCACGGCAAGAACACCGGCATCGACCTGTCGGAAGGAATGCTCGCCCGCGCCCGCAAGCGCCTGCAACCGTATGAAAATGCTTACTTTACACTCGCAAAGGGATCGGCATTCGACTTGCCAGCGGCAAGCAGCACAATCGACATCCTTTTCAACAACTACATGTTCGACCTCATGACGCCAGCGGATATTGACCGGGCGCTCGATGAGTTCCGGAGAGTACTGAAACCGGGTGCACGACTTGTGCTCGTGAACATGACCAAAGGGGAACAGCCCGGCTCATCCCTTTACGAAAGGATTTACCGCCTCTTCCCAGCGCTTCTGGGCGGCTGCCGCGGTGTGATGCTCTCCGAGCGGCTTCAGGAGCATGGATTCACGGTCGTGACGCGCGAATACCGACAGCAGATGCTCTTTCCCTCCGAGATCATCCTGGCGACAAAAGCGGGCTGAGCCGTTTTATTGCCGGTGCCATAAAAAATTCAAATTCAAAGACATGGTGTCATTCTGAACAGCGCAGCACGCAGTGAAAAATCCATCTTATTTTGAAATAAAGAGTTGTGGATTCTTCTCCCGACTTTTCGGAATCAGAATGACAATCAAATGCCATGACGGATTACTATTGAGAATTATTTTTTCGATAGCTTCCCTTGCAAATTTTTTGATTTGCGCATGGGTTTATCAATCGTATATTTACGATGAACTAACATCGAAATAATGCAACGAACCTTGTCAGACATCGGCTACACCACAGATGAAACCGCGATGGCGGCGATGGCGAAGGCGTTGGGGCATCCGGTGCGGATCAGGATTTTGCGGCTGCTGGCTGGAGAGACCTGCTGCTTCACGGGGGAGCTGACCGAGCTGATTCCGATGGCGCAGTCCACCATTTCA
>CAIUQW010000436.1 GCA_903901395.1 uncultured Chlorobiales bacterium
ACGGATCAACCCGTTGGGATCACTCACGGTTCTCTGATAGCCGACGACGGAATCGGGCGTCGGGAAAGCGGTGATGATGTAGGGATTGCCCCGTTCGAGATCCCAGAAGTAGTGCAGATTGCCGTTCGAGAGGATCACGAAGCGGCAGTTCAGCGAGCGGGCATAGCGCCGCGCCTGCTCCTTGCCGACAAGCGGATTTTTGCTTTCAGACTTTGCTTCGAGCACAATCAGCGGAAAACCTTTATCATTGAGCAGCAGAAAATCTACAAACCCCTTCGAACTCTTCTCGAAATCGTCGCCAAGCGCATCGAGATCACGCTCGTTTATGGCGACTTTCGATTCAAGCTGGATAGTTGCCGGTTTGTCGCCATCGGGGAAAAAACGCCAGCCAGCTTCTTCGAGAAGCCTGTTGATTCTGATTCTGGCCGATACTTCCTTTGCCATGAACGAACGGGGTTACAATTCTTCAGTTGTTGGCGATATGGCGGCAACACGAATCAGCTCGCAGGGTTGGAGCTTCTCTGCAATGTAGGGGTTTTCTGCAATATTCCGGTGGACTCTTTTCCGGCGATCTGTCTGATCCGAGTGATCATCTCCAATGCCTGCGGGCGCAGACGCGATTTGATTCCGATTGCCAATCTGCTGGTAACTTGCCGGATGCCCAAAGCCTTCTGTTATGTGCATACAGGCCAGTTCATCGCAAATACTGAATATGGTGATTACGTACTCAAGCCGAAATTCGTCTTCATTTTCTGTTTACGCCGATATCGCGTCTCATAAGGAGTGAACTGAAAGGGTATTTATGAGCGGTCTCTTATCTGATTGAAACCGACACATTGTTTTTTTATCATGCAAATTTGTATACATGACCGGGAGCGCTGCGACGGAAAGCTGCGTCAAAAAATGAGTTCATACCCCACAGCTCAACTGCGGGGTATGATACTCATGCTTTTATTTAAAAGTGTATCGGATGCCAGCAAGAAAATTGCTTGTCGCAGGGGCCTTGCTCTTGAATCCATCATCCCAATCAGCCGTAGATGAGCTCAAATAACGATACGCAAGGTCAATAGATAAGCTTTCTGATGTTTTTATGCCGACGCCAGCACCGAATTGCATGGCAAACGCTGCTTTGGTTTGTTTTGCGCTGGCTGGCGCATCATAGTAATGCATGCACGATCCTAAGCCGATCATGGCAAAAGGAATAATTGTCTTTGAGGATTGATTAAAATCATAATAGCCGTTTAACATAACGGGAGTAAATGTCCATGATTGGTTATTTACTGGATATGAATTAATTTTCTCCACATCGTTTGACATAGTCCATATCTCAAATTCGGCGCGCAGGTTTTTTTGCGTTATTCCTACTGCGCCCCCGAAAGGAGTGGCCGATTTTAAGCTATATTTATCTTTCGCGCCATAAGGATCAGTCAAGGTGAGATCTCCCGAACTGCCCCGGCCAAAAAATCCGGAGATGTACACATTATTTGTTTGGCTGGCATGGAGAGGTATTGCCGGGAGAATGGCGATTAGCGCGGCTAAAGCAGTTTTTTTCATGATCGTTGTATTTTTAGTTATTAAAACAACAGAGCACAGGTACTACTATAAAAAACTGGTCGGCATCAAGCTGAATCAGTCAATATTGATAAATTTTCATTGACGTAAAATTCTTCAAATCTGTAAATGAAGATATTTTTGATAAAGGCATTTTTTTTGATCTGATTACTGCATCGAGTGGTGATTATGATTTGGGTAAAGTAAAAATACATGAAAACATAGTGTTTAACAAATTGAAACGCTTGTTCTTGATTCATGCATATCAATAGCTTGTGTGCATCAATGAAATTCAGAGAAGGAGAAAGATAACTATCGGTGCCGTAAGCTGACCAACTTCATTGAAAAACCGAATGGTACTTCGAAATTCAGATACTGCTGCCTCTGCCTGAACTACCTTTGAGGAGGGTGATCATAACGATCCTTGCACTAAAGTTATAATATTTATTTTGACAATCAAAAACATTGTGACTCATCGCGGGATTTAATGAACAGGTAGTGAAAAAAGTTGGCGTGGCGTAATATTATCATGAACGTCAATACCAAATGCCAATGTATGCAAAGCCTCATTGCCCACTGCCAGCAGTTAATGGGATTACCGGAAATCTTGAAGCTATTGGATGAGCGGTTGTCGAAGTCCGGCACCCGGATATCCATCTTGAGTATATCAGCCTCATTAACGAGTGCCCGGTGTGCAGGCATGTCAGCAACTGCTACGATCATGCTGGCGGGCAACTGTGGCTGCATTTCGATACCATGCAGTTCGAGAAGATTCTGGTCGCTCGGCAGCCGTGTTGCCGATGCAAGGAACATGACGTAAAAACCGCTCAAACGCCTTGTGAGGCACGGCATTCGCGCTTCACAAGGCTGTTCGAAAGCCTTGCTGACGAGCTGCTTTTGCATTGCGCCACGATAAAGGATGCGTCAGCAAGGCTGCGCCTGAGCTGGCACGCCGCCGATCAGATCACGAGTCGAGTCGTCGAACACCGTACCAGCGAAGCGAGCAAAGCCGTGAGCGCAGGTCAAAGAGGTTCCCGGTGGATAGGTGGAGGAAACCTCTTGCCAGCGCAGCTCGTGAGCTGTTGCCGGATACCGGCATAGTTCATGATCGCTTTCACATCAGCAAGTATCTCAATGCATCCGTCGATGCGGTTCGCCGCAAAGAACCGGGCAATATGGTTAAGGTCGGAGGCAAATGTTTTGGTAGATTCAAAATACGTCTTTCTGCGTAATCCTGAGGAGATGCGCAAGCCGCGAAAGGCGAAGTTGAGCGAGCTGATTAGCGGTCAATTCAAAACCAGTCAGGCGTGGGCCTTGAAAAACATCTTCTGATTCTTCTGGCAACTTGGGGTCGCCGATAGCGCGAGCTTCTTTTATTGGATACAGGTCAAAGCGGGTTGACGAGGTGGGTTTGAAGCAGATGATGGGAGTCAAAAAGCTTCTACAGCGCTATTCCGATAACGTACTGACGTATTTCAAGCACGCCATCACAAACGCGGTTTCCGAAGGGCTAAACAGCAAGATTCAGATCATCCAGGCGTCAGCAAGAAGATTTCACTGTTTCGAGAGCAATCGCACCCGCATTCTTTTTCACTGTGGAAGTTATTTTGTTAAAAAATTTCCGGGGCAGAAAAGCTGATAATCTCCATTCTTCCCTTTCATTGTTCATTATGCCCATTTCTTGCATTCGTCCACTCAGTCCAGACCATCCATTTCATCGCTGTCGCCGGTTACCTGCGTCACCGTTTCACGAATGCTTTCCCAGTCGAAGCCTCTGTTTTTGAGGAAGGCGATGAGCTTTTTCTTTTTCTGCTCGGGAGGGCCGGAGAGGGAGCGCAGTTTTTTTTCGGCGGCGGCGCGGCACAATGTTGCCTGATCGACGCTGCTGACCACTTCGTCGATGATGTTGTCGGGCACTCCTTTCTGCTTGAGGCGGGCGCGGGTTTTGAGGCGGCCTTCGGGGCGGCGGCGGGCCATGCCCGAGATGCAGCTTTGCGCGAAGGCGCGGTCGTCGGTCAGACCAAGCTCGTCAAGTTTTTCAAGGGCTTTCGTGATTGCGTCCGTCTCGAAGCCCTTTCTCTTCAGCTTGGCTTCGAGTTCGGCTCTGCCGTGAGACCTTCCGGCGAGCAGCCGGATGGCCAGATCGAGCGCCGAACTCTTTTTGCCGTCATC
>CAIUQW010000437.1 GCA_903901395.1 uncultured Chlorobiales bacterium
CCATATTTTGGATGACGATAAATATATTTTGGCAGACTTCTGTTTTGTAATGGGTGATAATGCTTTTTTGAAAAAGTCTGCTCTTGAGATATTGTACCACAAATCAATAAGTAAGCAATCAGTGATAATGTAACATCACGCGCCAATTCGTTAGCAAATGGGACTGTGCTATAAGAAAGAGCATATCTTTGAATCGTTATAGGCAAATTAGCGGAACTATCTAAAACTCCAATATTTGGTTCTTTTAAGCGTAATTTAATTTCATCTGGCCAACAATAGCTGCCATAAGAATATATGGAGTCCTCTCTGATGTCATCGACTTTTAAACCATTACATACTATGCAAGGCCCATGTAAGAAAGTCCAATACACTGAATCAAAGCCTTGCGGATATATAATCTTCCATTCTGGCGGAAGCTTATTACTGCGAACTGGAAAAATATATCCTTGCTTCAACACCTCAGGCTCTATCTTGCGAATAACTCTTTTAATGACAATTGGCCAATTCCAGCAGAACCAATCAATCTGTTTATTCGGCCCTTTGTATTTAGTAAACTCTTCCTGTTCGAGTTCAAGCTTTTCTACCGATTCCTCGCTTATCTCAACTTCAATCCTTGTACCAACAGGCAAATCATCACGTCGCTGAATTTCGATAAGCTGGCTGGTCTCTGTCGCTTCAGCCATGTAGCCCATCTTTTTATCCGCGCCAGCATGCCGTGTCCACATTTTGAATGATGGGCCGAGGAGAAAAACGGCGAAAACGCCGATTCCGAAGCGTCCGGCACGGGCCACGCGCGGTTTTCCCTGATCATCGACAAACTCCTTGCTCCACTCTGAACTGCGGCGGAACGATGCTCCGGCTCGGAGAAAGTAGTTCTGGATCGTGTCGCTAGTCATGCCAATCCCGCGATCCTGCACGCGGAGAAACCAGGAGCCATCATCACGCTTGATGAAATCGATCATCACATCGCCCTCCTGCTCTGGCAGTTCGAGCGAATCGGTAGCGACACCGCGAGCTTCGCACCAAGCCTCCAGCTCGCAAACGGCATCGACGGCGTTTTGCATCAGTTCGCGAACGCCAACCCCCGGCTCCTTTCCATACAACGGCTCGACCAGCAGGGTGAGAAGGTTCGGGTCAGCAGCGAATCCAGTCTTGTTCGGCACAAAAGGAAGCGCGTCGCGGAACGCGGGACTTTGCAAATTTGAATCCACCCGCCGGATTGCAAGGTTGAGCCGATCCAGCCCGAGCGCGGACTGCGCCCCATACGCTTCGTCGAGCACGGCGGTGGAGTGATCCATTTCAGCCTGCAACCCCGATAACAGCTCCCGAAGCTGAAGGTAGAGCGGCAAGCTCAGGCCAGAACTCACCGTAACCATTTTTCCGCGCGGGTCGTTGGCTGGCCCGATATGTTGGACAGCGAGATGCTTTTGCCACTCCTGTACCGAAATCGGGCTTTGCGGATTGCGCAGTTGAAGCAGCACCGCAGGCGCACGCTGCCGGTCGATCTGGAGATAATCGGCAACTCGCAGCAGCGCCATCGGATAGAGCACCGCTGTTCCCATCGGCCTGGGCGTTTTCAGATAGCGAGCATCCAGATACGCCTTGCATACCCGAAGATTCAAACCGTGCGAGCGTGCTGTCAGCCCGATCAAGTCGGCCAAAAGATTCAGCGAATCACCTTTCGCTCCCATCGCGGGAAACTGCCCTTCAGCAGAACCAACCGGCAACCCCGGAAAACCGTAGATCGCGATTTCATGTGCAAGGCGGGCGTGATGGCGGCGGATGAACTCGCCAACAATCAGGCGATGATTCAGCCCCCACTGACCGGAATCCTCTGGAAGAGCATCGAACTTCCAGAGCCGCGCCGACTCCTCGCCGATAATGTTCGTCAGATCGCGGTCACTGAATCGCCGCGCCTCACGCACATACTCCTCCCACAACTCATGCCATGCAACATCCGCGACCTGCCCCTCGTGACTTTCGCAGAACCAGGGAAGCGGCTGAAACCTCGAATCTTTCCCGACCAGTTCGAGAAATCCTTTCGGGTGAAGATGCATCGCAATATCATGCAACAACGTCGCGCCAATGAGCACCGCCGCGTCCGCATCGCAAAGCAAGCGAGGGTCTGAATCCTTTTTACTACTCTTCCAGACCTCTTTCGGAACCAGTTCAACCTCGGATACCAACACGCGATTGACATGCTCAACCCCGTGATCCGTATAATCCGGGAAGAAGGTCAATTTGTTGTCCGCAAGGATTTCGCCAACGCGATTTGCAAGATCGCGAACAGGAGCCTGAAGGTTGCTATCCTCAAGCAAATCCTTCAGTTGCTTCGGAAATTCAATTTTTGGCATAAGCACTTTACGATGGATTTTTCAAGCGTTCACCATACTTGCTTGCTTATCGATTCGCTTGCATGAGCAATCGTTCACATCGGCGATCTGATTCAGTCATCCACTCGCGCCGTCTCGGAAGGGGCAATACATAAGCCCGACGGCGAGGCTTACCGTTATATGTACGAAGATTACGCCAGATGTTCAAGGGC
>CAIUQW010000438.1 GCA_903901395.1 uncultured Chlorobiales bacterium
ATGGACTCAGTCAGATTCAGGAGGGATTTATCCCGACGAACATTCATCTCTCTTCCATTCATATTGCCCCGGCTTTCAAGCCGGGGTGAGTCAATCAGAAAAACGCCTGGACTTCAGTCCAATCTTTTGCTGTTTGCTGTCACGGACAAAGTGATTTGTCAGAAAAATCATCCCTGTTCATAGAAAGGAGCGTAGCGGCGAGGAAATTCGTGAGTTTGTTACTCCGTCACCGTCAGCAGGCTCCGATAAACCTGCTCGACCTGCGAGCGCAACTCTTCGAGGGTGCCGTCGTTGAAGATCACGTAATGCGCCCGTTCGATCAGCTTCTCCTGAGGCCACTGCGCCCGCATCCGCTTCTGCGCCTCCGCCTTATCCATTCCGCGAGCGACGGCGCGTTCGAGCCGCAAACCGTTATTGGCCGCCACTACGATGATGCGGTCGAGGTCGCGATCCGCGCCTGACTCGAACAGAATCGCCGCCTCCTTGCAGAGAATCCGCTTGCCTTCGCGAGCGCACCGTTTCACCTCGCGGATAAATGCTTCGCGGACTTTGGGATGGATGAGGCGATTGAGCGCGGCGAGCTTTCCGGGATCGGAAAAAACAACCGAGGCGATGGTTTTGCGGTCGATGTGAAGTTGGCCGGAGGCATCGCGGGAGTAGACATCGCGGCCAAAAAGCTCCTCGATCCCCCGGATAACCTCAGGGTCTTCGAGTTGCAGCTCCTTGGCGATGCGGTCAGCCTCGAACAGTTCGCACCCCATTTCGGCAAGCATGGCGCACACCGTGCTTTTGCCGCTCCCGATGCCGCCGGTCACTCCGACCAGCAATGGCAGCCGTTCCATCCTTTACTGCTTTTGCGAAGCGAGGTTGCGGCGCACCTCCTGCAACACCTTGCGCCAAAGCTCGGGATTGCGCGAATAGGCCTGAAGCCTCGCGTCAAAGGTTCGCTGGTCGAGCTTGTGGCGGACAAACAGCGTATCGAGTCCCGCAGAGGTTAAGTCACCTATGGGCGGAGTGTCGCCTTTGGCTGTTACGCCAGATCGTGCAAGATAATCGGCGTAAAACGACGCAAAATGCAGATCATCCGCATTGAGCTTGTCCTGCGTCTGCAAGCCGCAACCAGCGATCAGAAGAGCAAAAAGCGCGATGAACGAGAAACGTCGAAGCATCGCAAGTCCTTTATATATCGAAGTAAAATAGTGGTTCAACTGTGTAAATAATTTTTCCGGGCTGAAACTAACAAGGTCAGCTGCCAGGTTAAAGGGTTACTTCCTAACGTAGTCTGCATAACGATAAAATCCAACAGTCACATGGCATATCAGCAACCACCACTCCCCTACGCCGACAACGCGCTCGAACCGCACATCTCGGCCAATACCATCAGCTTTCACTACGGCAAGCACCATGCAACCTACGTCAAGAACTACAACGGCCTGGTTGAAGGTACGCCATTCGACGCGATGAGCCTCGAAGAAGTTATCCTCCAAACGGCCAATGACGCTTCAAAGGTTGGCGTATTCAACAACGGAGCGCAGGCCTGGAACCACACCTTCTACTGGAACGGCCTCACCCCGAACGGCGGCGGCGCTCCGACCGGCGCAATCGCCGCGAAGATCGTCGAGGATTTCGGCAGCGTTGACAAGTTCAAGGATGAGCTGAAAAACGCCGCCGCGACGCAGTTCGGCAGCGGCTGGGCCTGGCTCGTGCTCGATGGCGGCACCCTCAAAGTAACCAAAACCGGCAACGCCCAGAACCCGATGACCTCCGGCCAGACTCCCCTGCTCTGCATCGACGTCTGGGAGCACGCCTACTACCTCGACTACCAGAACCGCCGCCCCGACCACGTAGCCGCGGTGATCGAAAATCTCATCAACTGGGATTTCGTCAACGCAAACTACGCCGCGGCGAAATAATCGCGCTGGCGTGAAATTCCGCAAAAAGGCTCCGGGTTCCGGGGCCTTTTGCATTTGCAAGCAGGCGCGAATCAGCGAAAAAAGGACCACAAGGACATTCAAGCGACCGGGAGAATTGCAAATTGAGTACAGCCACAAGACCCGCCCCAACATTAACAACTATCAACTATCAACTATCAACTATCAACTATCAACTATCAACTACCTCACAGCCACGGCAGTTGCTCTACATCGTCGAGGTTCACTGTTTTCGCTTTTCTTGGCCGCTTGAAGCTGATGGTGAGATCGGTTGGATTGATGACCCGCTCGTCGTAAACGATCTTCAGGCTGCGTGACCCTTCGGGATCGCCATCTCGATAGAGAATCATGTCGATCTCTTTTGGGACGCGCAACGCCGCTCCGTCGTTTGACGACTGCGCCTGATAGTTTGCAAAACGGAATTCGACGCTCTTGCGGCCCGAATGATCGAAATAGGCAATTCCAGCCAGCTCTCTCTTCAGCGGATCGATAACCAGCTCTTTCGAGCCATTGCCGGATTTCACGGTGAAACTGACATATCCGCCCCCCTGCCTTACCGACTGAATATCGCTGACAGGCTCGGGCAGGTCGGCGATACCGAAAAGCGTTTCGGTCAGATGGCCAGCTCCGGCATCGAGGCCGATGATCTTGCCCATATTCTCGCCGGTGTTGCGCCCGACCAGCATCCGGTTGTTCAGCATATCGTTCACGAAGAGCGAGTCGGGACGGATCAGGAGATCGGCCACCGGCCATCCGAGAATTCCCGCGGTAACGATCAGGCGGGCATTGCGCGATCTCTGCAACTGCACCGTACAGTACGCCTTGTTACTGCGCTTCGGCGTTTTGAGATAGATATCCGCGTAGCCGTCCAGCGCCTTGACCATCCCGGCGTTCGACGCAACCTCCTGGTACAGGCGCTTCAGCTCAGGCGTCAACGCCACCCGCTCACCCAGGCTAACCGGCGCTTTCGTCACGGTTTCAATGTGCGAGCATCCGGCCAGAATAGCCAGCACGATGAGGCTCGCCCACTTCATCACTGCTTTCATCGACACTCCTCTTTTCGTCATAATCTCTTCAAATTCCATTATACGCCACTCCGACGCGCCTTTTCCGGCGAAACTCAATCGCGGACAAGGTTGATCGCTCTGAAATGTTATTTTAATCAAATCTATACTCTGTCAAAACATGAAACCGGGAGTTTTCGATCCATGCACGCACTCTACCTTAAACCAAAGGAGCACCGGCGGCTGCTCAGCGGCCACTTGTGGGTTTTCAGCAACGAGCTTCGGGAGGTGCCGCGTGACATTGCTGCCGGTGAAACGGTTCAGCTTTTCACCAGCGACGGACGCCTGCTCGGCGCGGGATTTTTCAATCCGCAGTCCCTCATCGCCTTCCGGCTGCTGACCAGGGACGAAGAGCAGCCCGACCGCGACTTCTTCCGGCGCAAACTGCTCGAAGCGCTCAAGCTGCGCGAAAAAATCTATCCCGAAAGCGAAACCAACGCCTGGCGGCTTGCGCACGGCGAATCGGACGGGTTGCCGGGCCTCGTGATCGACCGCTTCGACCGCGCCTTCGTGCTGCAATCCTTCTCGGCAGGCATGGATCACCATCTGCCGCTCATCACCGAACTGCTGCGCGAGCTGTTCGATCCAAAAGCTATCGTTTTGCGCAACGAATCGCCGCTTCGTGAGCTGGAAGGTCTGCCGCTTTTTCGCGAAACGGTGCTCGGCGGAAGCGACGACATGCACCAGGTGATCCGCGACGGCGGCATCAGTTACCGGGTCAACATTCTCGAAGGCCAGAAAACCGGCTTTTTCCTCGACCAGCGCGAAAACCGGCGGCACATCAGAAAATACGCCGCAGGCGCTGACGTACTTGATGTCTATACCAACGACGGTGGCTTCGCGCTCAACGCCATGCACGCCGGAGCAAAATCGACGACGATGGTCGATATTTCGCAGGAGGCGTTGCAGCGGGCCGAGCAGAACGCGCGGATGAACGGCTTCGAAAACTTCTCGATTGTCGCCGCCGATGCGTTTGAAACTCTCGCGCGGCTCCGGCAGGAAAACCGCTCCTTCGACCTGGTGATTCTCGATCCACCCAGCTTCACCAAGAGCCGCAAAACCGTGCCAACGGCGCTGAAAGCCTACGCCAAGCTCAACCGCCTCGGCGCGCAACTCGTCAGGAACGAGGGATTCCTCGCGACAGCCTCCTGCTCGCACCACGTCTCCGAGGAGGATTTCCTCGCGGCGACTCATCTCGGCGCGGCTCAGGCGGGCAAGCATCTGCGACTCATCAGTCGCGCCGCGCAGCCGCCGGATCATCCGGTGCTGCTCTCGATGCCTGAAACGAGCTACCTCAAATTCGCCTGTTTTTATGTAACGAATCAGTAGCGCCACATAAAAGCCGATAGAAAAAGCGACCGAAACGTTTCTATCGGCTTTTTTCTCAAGGCGTTTCAGGCCATGATGCCTGTTATGACGATTCCGGAAGCTTTGCCCGACAACTATAACTGCTGCGGTACTGACCGCGTGACGATTGCGCCATACTCGTTTCCACCCTTTTCGATAATGGATGACATTTCGATCTCTCCAGGGAAAAAACCGTTCATTCGTGGTTTATGCTTGTCAGCCTGTTTTCGGCACGCCTATGACGTAATCACTATCTTTTTTTTCTGCAAAAACTCTTTGCTTGTAAGCGGCTTATTGTTCATATTTGATACTATAAGTGTACTGTAGACGGTTTTCTTCATTTCAAACCCGTTTTATACAAATGTCACTATCATCAGCGAGGGTTTTCCTCGACAAGCTTATGGCTGAAGAGGAGCTTGGATTACGGTTGGCCGGGGAACTTTCCAGAAAACGGATGGAGCTGATCCGGGAGGCTGGCTTCGATTTTACGGAGCAGGAGCTTGACCAGGCCAAATCGGCCCTGCCGCCCGGCGCTCTCGGTCATGTCGCCGGATGGCTTTGCGAAACACCGACAAACAATCCCGCCTCGCGCGGCAGGTGTTGCGGCGGCGGTCTCTGGCATTGACGCACCATTGTTGATTTTTACAGTAGTACCGTTAAGCGTCCATACACTCAATCAGCGTCTTCGCACGCATAAAAAGGAGGTTAGACTATGCATCCGATCGAGGTAGGCTATTACGATTTCCAGAGGATTTACCTCTGGCTGCAATATTCCGACAAGCTTCCTTTGTTCACTGAAATCGTCATCGAGGTCTTTTATCCCAACGACATGCAGGCCAAAGGGCTGGTCATGTTCGATCACGGATTTATGATCGGTCCGAATCTGCTTTTCTATCCGGAACTGGTGTACAGCAAGATCACCAACAAGGAGACGCCGCTGTTTCAGGTCAATCCATCCAGATATTACAACTACACCAAGGCCGCCGTCGATAACAAGTGGGCGATGGCATTCGTGACCACCTGCCATCAGCAGGTCGAAGGCATGCCGTGGACCGA
The DNA here is from genome assembly GCA_903901395.1 of uncultured Chlorobiales bacterium. GTDB lineage: Bacteria > Bacteroidota > Chlorobiia > Chlorobiales > Chlorobiaceae > Chlorobaculum. The sequence continues at coordinate 5,399 of CAIUQW010000438.1, forward strand.
TTTTGGCGGAAGTCCGCGAGTCGGTCAGTCCGCCTACGCCGCTGCTTGCTATCTCATCCGGTACGGCGCGACTCACAAGTACGACGATACCAAAGCGGTCAACAAGGCTCGGTTCCTGAGTTCCATGGGCAAGAGCACCAATGGCAACTGCATGGGCAACAACGTCATTTTCGCCGGTCACTCGGTTGGCGGCGCTCATGCGCAGGCCGCTGCGTGCGGCTTCGAGGCGTTGCAGGAGATTGGCGCGCAAAGTCTGAAATTCTACGATCCGATTTTTTACAACGGTGAAGTTTGCCCCAAGCACACTCCTCCGCTGTCGAAATGGGATGCCTCGCAAATGGCCACCGCCGCCGGATTGCTTCAGCTCTCACCAGTCGATGGCGCGAACGGAACGCTGATTCCGATTCTCGCTCCTGGCATGAAGCCCTATCGCGAGTATCTGTCGCGCGTTCCGATGCCGAACCTTATGGTTACGGGCTCGAGCGACAGCGCTTGCCTGGATCCCAATAAATCAAATCCACCCGCATGGATCGATGTGAATGACAAAAAGAGCAGCCAGTATGCGCAGATGGCCTACACTTGCAAAGATTCCTGGGCCGCCACCTGCATGGTCGAGAACGGCAGCCATTGCAGTTATCTGAGCGAAGAAAACGGTATTTGCTCCGCGGCCGAAAACAATCCGACCTATAGAGCTGGCGGGGCGGAGTACACCTTTACCAACGAGCTGTTCGATCAGTACATCCAATTGGTGTCAGCAGCAGGTCCGGCGGGCTGTTCACTCACGGACTGGAAGGCAGGCAGCCTTATGCAGTGGCTGAACAAAGAGAAACCAGGTACGAGCGGCATCACGCTGACGAAGTTCCCGGATGGTTACGTTCATTTTCCAGGCTGACTGCTGACGAGTAACGGGCGGAACCGTTCGGCATGATACAAGGTTGAGGAGGAGGATACACTTCCGGATCGTGGACAGTCAAACGGTTGCCGTCATGCCTGAAGCATCATACATCCAACCTCTTGATGAGCTGTTCGAACAGCTCGGCTCTTCACGTAGCGGCCTCCCGGAAGAGGAGGCCGTTGCGCGTCTGGAGCGCTTCGGGCCGAACCAGCTCCAGAGCGCGCCATCCGCCAGCCCCTGGCAACTGCTCGCCGAACAGTTCCGCAACGCTCTCATCATCACCCTGCTCATCGCCACGGTGCTGTCGGCTTTTCTTGGCCACGGCATCGAAGCGATCGCCATCGCGGTGATCGTGCTCTTCGCCGTGCTGCTCGGCTTCGTTCAGGAGTATCGCGCCGAAAAGGCCATCGAAGCGTTGCGAAAGATGGCCGCTCCGGCCTCGAAGGTGATCCGCGACGGTCGTGAACAGATGATTCCAGCTCTGGAGGTGGTGCCGGGCGACATCATCGTGATTGCCGCCGGAGACCGCATCCCGGCGGACGCGCGGCTTGTCGAAGCGGCGAATCTGCGCATGGACGAGGCGGCTTTGACCGGCGAGTCGCTGCCGTCCGAAAAAGATGCCGCCGCGATCCTGCCGTCCGCCACGCCCGTTGGCGACCGGCGCAACATGCTCTTCGCGGGCACCTCGGCGGTGCACGGGCGTGGCCTTGCCATCGTCACAGCCACGGCAATGCAGACCGAGTTCGGGCGCATCGCCGGGATGTTGCAGCGGGTCGAGAGCGAGAAGACGCCGCTCCAGAAAAATCTCGACAAGGTGGGCGTTTCGCTCGCCCGCACCGCGCTCGTGATCGTGGCGGTAATCGTGGCGCTCGGCATCGCGCGGGGCCAGTCCTTCATCGACATTCTCATCTTCGGCATTGCGCTCGCCGTGGCGGTGGTGCCGGAGGCGCTTCCGGCGGTGGTCACGATCTCGCTCGCCCTTGGCGTGCAGCGCATGGTGAAGCGCAACGTGCTCATGCGCCGCCTGCCCGCCGTCGAAACGCTCGGCAGCACGACGGTCATCTGCTCCGACAAGACCGGCACCCTCACCCGCGACGAAATGACCGTCCGCCGCCTCTACGCCGCCGGAATCGATGTGAGCGTGGCTGGTTCGGGCTATCGTCCCGAGGGCGAGATGAAGATC
>CAIUQW010000439.1 GCA_903901395.1 uncultured Chlorobiales bacterium
TGGCCGATGGCGTCGATGATGGCGTTTTTGGTGATCTCGTTGAAGAGCACGCGAAAGACCGGCTTGCGGGCGAAGTCGATCTCGTTGGAAATGTGCCACGCGATGGCCTCGCCCTCGCGGTCAGGGTCAGTGGCGATCAGCACCTTGTCGGCCTCCCCGGCAAGCTTCTTGAGCTGCCGCACCACCTTCTCTTTGCCCGCAATCACCTCGTAGCGCGGCTCGTAGTGGTTGTCGAAGTCGATGCCGATCTCCTTCTTGGGCAGATCCTTGATATGACCGACCGAAGCGTAGACCGTATAATTGTCGCCCAGGTACTTGTTGATTGTTTTCGCCTTGGAAGGCGACTCGACGACGATGAGCGTCCTGTTTTTGGCCGAAGGGGTGAAGCTTTTTGAAGGCATTGGGTTCGATCCCGGTTGCTTTGGGATTTCGGGCAGCCTGTTCCGACAGGGGAAAAAAGATGCCCGTGCAAATGATGTTCGAAAAGATAGGCGTTACCCGCCAAAAAACAAACTACGCCGATCTGCGCTTGCCGCAAGTGAGCAATTGTGAATTATCGTAACAGGCGTCATGATGTGCTGGAAGTTGAGTAATTTATTGCTTATTATTATTCCAATCAATGAGCCAAAGCGGCAATAAATCATTTCAGGACAGGCTGTCACGCCTGTGACGCCGCCTGTGAAAGCTGACCTAATGCAGAGCGATGACATCAATGCCAATCATGAAAGAGAGATTATCCCGACAGATTTTCCGCCCTCTGGGCATCGTGCTGTTTTTCCTGCTTTTTTCTTACGCAGCGATGGCCGCGACCGGTGAAAAGGATTCCGTTTTCCTGCGGGTTACGAGCGGCCCCGGTCAGGAGTATACGATCAAGGTGCAGGGAACGCAGTCGGAACGAGGGTTTCTGATCGATCTCGCCTCCTTTGCCCGCGCGTTGCGGCTCGGAAGCGTCTTCGATGGCCGCCGGATGCAGATCGACGAGGCGTTCGGTTCCACGGTGACGAGTTGCGTACTCGAAGCGGGCAGCGATTTCGCGGTGATCGGCTCCGCCGCGGGCGACACGCCGAAACGGGTCATCCAGCTTGGCTCGTCTCCTGTCATCCAGCAAGACAGGCTCTCTATGCAGGTTGAGCAGGCGTGCCGGATGTTTACGCTCTGGCTGGGCCGTCCGGTTCGATACGATGCTTCGGAGAGCCGCATCGACGCCTCGCTCGGCAGCCGCGTGCCGGACGCCTCGCTGCAAGCGGTCGGACGGTTCGACAGCGATACTTCGCCGGATACCGCGCCGCTGAAATCGCCGCAATCCTCCGCTCCATCGGCGGGCGACAGCACCTCCTCGCGTCCAACCGAAGGGAAAACGCTGATCTATGATGTCGTGGTGCAGACCCGCGCCAATGGCGTCGTCATCCGCTTTTCAGCTTCTGGCGGCATGAGGCGCGCATCGTTTCTCAGGCCCGATGGCAGCGGCAATCTCTATCTGACCATTGAAAATGCCGTCGGAAATCCGGCCTATCTTGCGAAAGATTATCAGGCGGGCGTGGTCAGGTCGATCACGCCGACGCTGCTCGACGGTGGCGCCATGCAGTTCACCATCGCGCTCAATGTTCCGGCGTACAGGATCAAGTCTTCATCGTTCAGATATGATCCACTGAAAAACGATTACGTCATCTCCATTATGAACGATGTCGATGTCGAGGCGATCCACCTGTCGGAAAAGGAACGACGAATTCAGGAGCGCCTCAGCCGCGACGTGGACAAGTGGAAGCTCGACGCGGTGGTCATCGACGCCGGGCATGGCGGCAAAGACCCCGGCGCGATTGGCACGCGGGGCACGCGCGAAAAAGATGTGGTGCTGAATGTCGCGCAGGATCTCGGCATGTTCATCCGGCAGAAGTGGCCCGACGTCCGGGTGATCTACACCCGCAAGGACGACACCTTCATTCCACTGAAGGAGCGTGGCCAGATCGCCAACCGCTACGGCGGGAAGCTTTTCGTCAGCATTCACTGCAATTCCACTGCCGTAAACAACCGGGTGCGCGGGCCGGAGGTGTACATTCTCGGCCCTCACAAAACCGATGCTTCGCTCAAGGTGGCTATGTTCGAGAACTCGGTGATCACCGAAGAGGAGAACTCCGCGGAAAGCTACAAAGGGTTTTCCGACGAGTACCTCATCATGAGCAGCATGGCGCAGAGCGCTTTTGCCACGCAATCGACCGAGCTGGCGCAGGATGTGCTCCGGGGAGTGAGCCGCTCGGGCAGCAACAACGGCCTCGGCGTGCGGCAGGCGGGCTTCATGGTGCTCTGGACGCCCTCGATGCCAAGCATTCTGGTCGAAACCGGCTACCTCTCCAACCCCGCCGAAGAGGCGCTGCTGCGCGACCGCAAGGAGCAGACCAGCATCGCCTACGAAATCTTTCAGGGACTGCAACAGTATCGCGCCAGCTACGAAAGCCGCATGACCGCCTCGGCGCGAATGGGCGAGTGACGCAACGAAGCGAGATCATCCGCGAGTTGTGACGATGCCGGATTCTCCGTCCGGCGTGACCTGATTTTCCTGTTGCACGGTTGTCAACCTCCGACTAAATTCCGGTTTACGATTCAGCTCCGGCACGTTTGCCAAAGTATCCAAGCCAACCACTCATGCGCGATTTCTCTCATAACACAGGCCCTTTGTCATTCTGTCCCGACTTGTCGGGAGAAAATCCAGTTTCGGGAAATAGTCTATAAGTGAATAAAATATTGGATTTTACGAGAGTTTTCTGGATTCTTCGCCCGACTGTGTCGGACTCAGAATGACAGATAAAAGATGGCAATAATCAATGGAGCAATACCTTTTGAGACAATCTCCTTCCGGCGCGGAGGCATCGGCATGAATCCTGTCGCGGCGACCATTCTTCGACGCCTCGTCGGCGATGGCGGATTTGTCTCTGGCGGCGATCTCTGCGGCGAACTCCAAATCAGCCGGAGCGCCGTCTGGAAGCACATCGCCGCGCTACGCAAGGCCGGATACGCCATCGAGGCGGTCAGCGGCAAAGGCTACCGGCTCGAAAGCCTCACCGGTGCACCGGTCGTCGAAGAGGTTTCGCCGCTGCTCGATACCACGTCGTTCGGACGGAACTTCATCTATCTGGAGAGCGCTGATTCGACCAACCTCCGGGCGCGCGCGCTGGCCCGTGATGGCGCGGCGGAGGGCACGGTCGTGGTGGCTGACAGCCAGACGGGAGGCCGGGGGCGGATGCGTCGCGCCTGGGTTTCGCCGCCGGGGGTGAATCTCTACTGCTCGATCGTCTTGCGTCCGCCCCTGCCATCCGTTCGCGTGCCGGAAATTCCGCTCGTGGCGGCGGCGGCCATCCACGAAGCGGTCGCCGCCGAGTGCCCCGGCCTCACTGCCTTTGTCAAGTGGCCGAACGATATTATCGTCGCCGGGCGCAAGCTGTGCGGCATTCTGTGCGAAATGGAGTCCGAACCCGACTGCACGCACTTCGTCGTGGCGGGCTTCGGGGTGAACGTCAACCTCGATCCGGTGCCTGAGGAGTTGCGAGAGATCGCCACCTCCATCGCCATCGAGACTGGTCAGCAAAAGTCCCGCGCCCAACTGCTCGCCGCCGTGCTCAACCGCTTCGAGCGACTTTACCGTGAATGGCTCGAAAAGGAGGATCTGTCGTTCATCCTGCCCTACCTCGAAGCGCACGCCTGGCTCAAGGGGCGCGAACTGAAGATCGAGCAGTTCAATAAGGTGCTGACCGGCACTGAAGCCGGGCTTTCTCCGCAGGGCCACCTGCTTTTGCGTACCGCCGATGGCGCGATTCTGCCCGTCACTTCGGGCGAGGCGCATCTGCTCCCTATCAACCATGAAACAAGACCCGCATGAACTCACGACTGCATCCCGATATTGAACTGGCCTACCGCGTGCTCGACACCGGCGAGCCGCTCTCGCTCGAACTCGCCTCAGCGCTGGGGCGGTTGCCCGACTCCGAGGTGCTCGATCTCGTTTCGTTGGCCAACAAGGTCAAGGCTCGCCACGCCACGAACCACGGCGCGATTCACGCCTGTTCGATCATGAACGCCAAGTCGGGGGTTTGCAGCGAGAACTGCCGCTTCTGCGCCCAGTCGAAGCACAACAGCGCCGATGTCGAAGTCTATGAGCTGGTCGATGAAGCGAAGGTGCTCGAACA
>CAIUQW010000440.1 GCA_903901395.1 uncultured Chlorobiales bacterium
ACTTCACAAGGTTCGCCCATGACTGAACTCTTCCAGTACCCGATGACCTATCCCGGCTGGTGGCTCGACTCCTATTATTACGTCACCTGGACTCTCGCCATGCTCTTTCTCGCCGGAGGCTGGGCCTTTTTCTACCGATTCGGCAAGTTCAGCTACGGCGTCGATTTCGGCTGTTTCTGGAAAACTACGCTGCTGGTTATCATGACCACCATCGCGCTTGGAGCGCCGTCCTATTACAACACGAAATTCTTTGCCGAACATGGCAACGACGGCAATTCCGTCGCGCTTTCGCCTGACCGCATCGAATACCGCAACCGCAACGGCGAAAAGAAGATGTTTCTTCTGAAGGACATCGTTTCGATCTATCAGGAATCGGTCACCTACAATCCGCCGCCGAAAATCTTCATCGTCGCCAAAAACGCCGGGCTTCGGGATTCGATCAACGTGACCGAGGGGCAGTACGGCCTGCCGAACGCGGACAAGCTGCTCTCGGCGCTGTCGGCAAAAACGGGCTTGCCGGTCAAACGGCCATAATTTCGTCGCGCTGCGTATTTCCCATGCAGAATTTTCGGAGCGAATCGCCTGCCGGGCTCGTGCGGCTGGTCGCTGACATCGGCAACACGAACACCACGCTCGCGCTCTTCGTCGGCGACGCTGAACCGCTTGTCGAGTCGGTGCCGAGCGCGATGTTTGCCGACTCCGCCGCGATGTGCGAAGTGCTCGCCGATTTGTCTCGGAAGCACGGAACTCCGCACGCCATCGCCATTTGCAGCGTGGTGCCCGCTGCTGCCGCCGCCGGAGCGGCGCTCCTCGAATCGCTCTTCTCCGTGCCGGTGCTCACCATCGGCAGCCATCTCAAGCTTCCGTTCCAGTTCGATTACGACAATCGCGCCACCTTCGGCGCGGATCGCCTCGCCCTGTGCGCCTGGAGCCGCCATCTCTTTGAGGGAAAAGCGGTTATCGCCGTCGATATTGGCACGGCCATTACCTTCGACGTGCTCGATGCGTCGGGTGCGTATCGCGGCGGCCTCATCATGCCGGGCCTCGACATGATGTCGGGGGCGCTCCACGCGCGAACCGCGCAACTGCCGCAGGTGCGCATCGACAAACCCGCGAGTCTGCTTGGCCGCTCGACGGAGGAGTGCATCAGAAGCGGCATTTTCTGGGGAGCGGTGAAGCAGATCAGCGGCCTCATTGAAGCCATTCGTGCCGATCTGACGGGTGAGTCCGGCGCATCACCGGTCGAAGTGATCGTCACCGGTGGCAACAGCCGAATCATCGCCTCCGAACTCGGCGCGGTGGTCAGCATAATCGACAAGTTCGCCGTCCTGCGCGGCAGCGATCTGCTGTTGCGGATGAATTCGTGATCGTAGCCGAGAGTTTGAGGGTTAGGCGAATTTTTATGCTGCCGGAATCGGACGGATCAGTCTGATCAGTCCGATCTGTCCGATCACGTGGGGGCGGTTCGCGCTCACGAACACGGGTGCTGCTCGCCTTTTGGCTTTTTCTTTTCCGGGAAGACGAGGCGCTGATTCATGTCGAGGGACGGGGCAGGCGACTCGGTTCGGCCCACGATGTGCGCTGGCACGCCCGCGACCGTGTAGTGCGGCGGGACGTCGTCGAGCACCACGCTGCCCGCGCCGACCTTCGCGCCTTCACCGATATGTATGTTGCCGAGAATTTTTGCACCCGCGCCGATCATCACCGATTTGCCGACCTTCGGATGGCGGTCGCCCGTCTCCTTGCCGGTGCCGCCAAGCGTCACCTCGTGCAGGAGCGATACGTTGTCTTCCACCACGGCGGTCTCGCCGATGACGAGGCTCGTGGCGTGGTCGAGCAGGATGCCCTTGCCGATTGTGGCCGCCGGATGAATATCGACCGCAAACGCTTCGGAGATGCGGTTTTGCAGGAAATAGGCAAGCGACTTGCGGCCATTCTGCCAGAGCCAGTGGGCGAGACGGTAGGACTGGAGCGCCTGGTAGCCCTTGAGAAAGAGCATGATTTCGTACAGGTTCACCGCTGCCGGATCGCGCTCCTGCGTGGCCACGAGATCGCACACGGCATCATCGATTGCTTCGGGACTCTGGCGGTAGAAATCCTCGAAAATCCCCTCCAGAACCGGCGGAGGAAAGTGCTTCGAGCCGAGCTTCACCGAGAGCAGCATCGCCAGCGCCGGAGCGAACGCCTCGTACCGCAGAATGTGCTGTTCGAGAAAAAGCGCTATTTCCGGCTCGCGCTCGCATTCGAGACGCGCCTCATCGAGAATCCTGACCCAAATATCCTGTACGCTCATGACTTCCTGTTGGATAGCTTGCGGCAACTCACAGCGAGAACTTGCCTTATGATGATATATAGCGCCGTCGGAATCCTAAAGGTTTCCCGCCATAGAAGGGCGGAAATTCCCGATCTGACGATGCCAACCGTCCTCGACGGTCGCTTAATGTACGCAAAACATGATAAACCTCGCGCCTGCCGCGGTACCGAATCCTCACTCGAAAACTACACGATGCCTGCCGCCGATAAGCTCCATGTTTTGTAAAAAATTTTGCGTACACTTGACATATTTTTCCGTGAACACGACACCCGCGACACCATGCTCATCTCCAGGAAAATCGAGATCGACTACGGCCACACCCTTCCGAACAGCTTCACCTTCTGCAATCAGCTGCACGGCCATCGCGGCGTCATTGTAGCAACGGTCGAAGGACCGGTGATCGACCGCGAGGGCGACGCCGAGCAGGGGATGGTGATGGATTTCAAATTTCTGCGCCAGATCATGGACGAGCACATCCACGACCAGCTCGACCACGGCTTCGCGGTCTGGAAGGAGGACAAAGAGGATCTCGAATTCATCCTGAAGCGCAACAGTCGCGTGCTTGTGACCGACGAGCCGCCCACCGCCGAATACCTCGCCAAATGGGCCTTCAACCAGATCAAAAACAAACTCCCCGAAGGCGTGACGCTCAAAAATCTCCGCTGGTACGAGACGCCGAACAATTGGGCGGACTTCGAAGGGGAGTAAGATTGCATCAAGGCAGCCCGGCAAGCACACGTATCGCCCGGCCTTTTTCCTGCCGATAATTTCGCACGGCACGCTCTGGCTGTCACGGTCGAGAGCAAGCACCATTCCCGGGGCGAGGCCATCTTTTGGATAGAGATCGACCAGCCACTCCTGCTCCTTCTTTTCGATACATGAGAAAACTGATGATAAGTGGCCGCTGTTGATTGTAGCGGCTGATCTTGCCCTGGAAAAATTCGCCGTATCTCAGTGCCTGGAATTTCATTGCTTCAGGATGATCGTTGATGTGAATGATTTCGATCCGTGATCGTGATCGCATTCCTGATTCCGTTGAGGGTAAGAACATAGCATTTCGAATAGTGTCGTTTCTGCAAACAATACGCCCCCGCGTCGATGCCATCTTTATAGCGACAATCCCGAACATTAGTGGAGATGCGCGGAATAGTCGCGATTCGCTTTTATATTTGAAGCTCTCCGTGGAGATCGGACAAGGAGTTTCACCAATACACTGTTTTTGTCATGTCAACTGAAAACCCGGATTTCGGATTGTTCAGGTACTTCCCCGAACCGGCGTTCGTGATGGATCCGGAAGGCGCGATTCTCGACAGCAATGAGGCTTTCGCATCCCGTTTTTCGGCAACAACCCCGGAGATTCGCGGAAGGAACGTCTACGAACTGCTTGAGTTCATTCACTACGCGCCGGGAATCGCGGCAAGCAGAAAAGCGATGGCGCATGAGGTTTTGCGTACCGGCAGACATATCTTTTTCGACGATGAAAAGGATGGAAAACACTGGCGGCACTTCGTCCATCCGGTTCGGACACCCGAAGGCCGGATCAACCGGCTGCTGGTGATCGTTCACGACATCACCAGAGCGAAGGAGGAGGAGCGCCGGTCGAGAAGGGCGAACGTGGTATTCAAGGCGCTGATGGACGCCACGCCGGGATCGGTCATCATCCTCGACGCAAACGGGCGGATGGCGGGCTTCAACCACTACACGATGGCGGCTTTCGGAAAGAGCGAACCTGAGCTGTACGAATGCGATCCGTTCGAAATCATTCACCCCGAAGACCGGGATACGATCCGCGAAAAGTTCCGGGCCATTCTGGAATTCAATATCGAGGAGGTGGCTGAAGCGAGAATCTTCATGCATTGCGACCCGGGCCAACCGAGGTGGTTTATCATTCACGCGCGAAAAACAGAGATCGACGGAGAGGCGTTCGTTGTGACCGTGGGCCTCGACATCGATGAGCGCAAGCAGATGGAGGTGGAGCTGAAACGGAGCCACGACAGGCTCGATTTCGCGCTCGAAAAGACGCACCTCGGCTGGTGGGAGTTCAACCCCGTGACCGATACGACGATACGGACGCTCGAACATGACCGCATTTTCGGATACGACGCCCTGCTACCGGTTTGGCACTTCAACCGGTTTCTCGATCATGTCATCGACGATGACCGCTCGATGGTGAAAAGTCTTTGCCTCGAAGCGCTGGAGCGTCACGGCGATTTCACCTTCGAGTGTCGCATTCGCAGGCAGGATGGAGAAATTCGATGGATATGGGTGGCGGGAGGTTTTCAGTTCAACACGCGGGTGAACCACTATCTGATGTCGGGAATCGTCCAGGACATCAGCGAGCGCAAACGGCAGGCGGAGCGGCATGAGGCGTTGCAGCTCGAACTCCAACAGTCGCAGAAAATGGAGGCGATAGGCCAGCTTGCAGGCGGCATCGCGCACGACTTCAACAATGCGCTCACGGCCATTCTGGGCAATGCCGATCTGCTGGTGAAAAAAGTGCCCCCGGCGTCGCGCTTCATCGAGCACATTGACGACATCCGGAAATCGGCCCTTCGCTCGGCCAACATGACCAGGCAGTTGCTTGCTTTTGCCCGCAAGGAGATCGTCATGCCACAGGTTTGCGCGCTCGACGAGGAGATCGAACACCTGCTTCCGATGATCGAATCGCTGATAGGCCGCCATATCCGCTTCCTGTGGCGTCCGGCGAGCGGCGGACGGTGCGTGCACATGGATCCGTCGCAGATCGATCAAATACTGATCAATCTGTGCATCAATGCCCGGGATGCCATAAACGGCAACTGTAATGGCACGATCATCATCGAAACCTCAGCGGCCACGATCGAGAGCGAAGAGTGCGCCGCCGGTCATACGTGCCAGACGCCGGGCCATTATCTCCGGATCGCCGTCTGCGATACCGGCTG
>CAIUQW010000441.1 GCA_903901395.1 uncultured Chlorobiales bacterium
ATTACGATCTTGATGATCCATCGACTGTAAAAATGACGATTTATGGAACAATTGTTGATCCTGCATACAGCCGGATACTTATCCAGAAAACCGACTTGCCACTCAGTGAAATATTAGCTCTTGACCGCGTGCAGAAACGACTTTCCGTTTCCGACGATATGATCAAGAGATTACGCCGCGATAAGCTTATCGAAGGGCGAAAGCCTAACCTGTACGTGTCAGCATCGATCGCAAAAGTTACTGCAAGCAAAGCCGACTACATCAGAACCCGTGCTCAGGATGACGACTATTACTGTAAGCTTATTGTCGACTATCTGAAAAAGTTTGGTGGCGCATCACGAGATGAAATCGACAAGCTGCTTCTTCCAAAATTGAGCGATGGCTTGAATAATGAACAGAAACGAAAAAAAATAGCAAACTTACTCACAAACCTTCGTCGTACAGGACGTATTCATAATTTCGGTACAAAGAAAGCGCCTGAATGGAGAATTGCAGATAAAATTGCAGAATAAAATGAAACTTTTGCAGAATAAATGCAGATAAGGGCTGCCATTAAGCTATTTATTTATAATACCTTACGAAACACCTTTCCTGTGCCGCACGAGGACAAAAATCAGACAGAACAGGTACAAGTAAAGGTGAGACTAAAGCTTAATTAACCAGTTCTATACTGGAGGAGGTGCATGCATTCAGCAACTGCTTCAAACGTCAATCTCCCCCTCACGTCGTCCACTGCCGCACAGCCTCCCTCGTCACCAGCCCTTGCACCCTGACATCCTTCAGTAGCTTCTCGACGACCAGCAAAAATCCTATGATCTTTTCGGCGCTGTCCACAATCTCCACAACCATCGGCAAATCGCCGGTAAGTTCAAAGATTTTGGGGGCGTGGACTTTGTGGCGGAGGCCGAAAGAGAGGAGGCCGCGGAAGCCCATGGCTTCGGGCATGCTGCGTTCGAGGTCTTTGCTGACGAACTGTTCATTGCCGATGAGCGCGACATCGACAATCTCACCGACGGTCAGTCCAGCCAGAAATTCAGCAAGGCGACCGAAAAGTTCAGAAGCCGCATTTATGATTACGTGATTACCGACTCGAAGGTTGAACGTAATTTCGTTCGGGAGCTTGATGCCTGCGATGACGTGGTGGTCTATGCCAAACTTCTGAAAGGCTTCCATATCCCTACGCCGCTCGGTGGTTATAACCCCGATTGGGCAATCGCGTTCAGGGAAAGAACGATGAAACACATCTACTTTGTCGCGGAAACCAAAGGATCGATGTCAGCCATGCAGTTTTGTGCGCTCGAAGAGAAAAAATCGAATGCGCACGCCGCTTTTTCGACGGCCTCAACCGGAAGATCGAGGCCAATATGCTGAAGCTGGATGTCGTGACGGCATTCGGCAAGCTTATGGTGCTGGTGGGTGAAAGCTGCAAGCGTTGAGTTCAGCTGGATAGCTTGTCGTAATATCCGGCAAGCGATTGCTGTGGCTCCGGGGCATCGTTGATCACCTCGAAGGTCTTGTTCGCGGCTTTTTCAACCCAGAGCGAGAGCACGAGCAGTTCTGCCACGTCAGAGCGGTTCGTCCAGCCATTCCACAGATGGTCTCCCTGCTCGACACGGAGCCGGTACTGCAAAGGCTCTTCGTCTTTGAGGCCGCCGGGCCGGATAATGGTATAGGAACGTCCCTCCGTTGAAAATTGCTGCCGCAGATGCTCCTCGGCGGCAAACTTCATGTTCAGCACGCCAGCGAAAAGATTGAGCGGATGATACCATTTGGTCACACCGATGGAACTGACCATCGCGAAATGCCTCACGCCAGCTTTTGCGGCCTCGTCCATCAGCCTGATCGCACCATCGCGGTCAACCTCATGCGGTGACGCCTCGCCGCTCACCGCGGAGGAGCCAAGCGCCGATATGACCGCATCGCAGCCGCTGACCGCCCGGCTGATCGCGTCGGCATCCTGGATTTTCCCCAGCACGACCTCGACGGCGTCACCGAAAAGGCTTCTCGCCTTCTCTTCCGAGCGAACGAAAACCCTGACCGGCACTCCGTAATGCAAGAGCCGCCTGACGACCCAACTGCCTGTTTTGCCCGTCGCCCCGGCAACGAGCACCTGCTTTGCGTATCCCGATTGTTCAGCCATAATTCCGTTATCTTTTTTCGTTTCATAGTGGCGTCAACGCAAAAAACCATTTCCGCGAACATTCTGTTTCCGGCACGTTTCCGCGGTAATGATGAGATCATCCAGAAAGCAGGGTTCGCTTGACTCTCTCGCTTTTTGATTACCTTGAACAATGCCGTCCGGCACCGAGCTGACACAATCAGCCTGCCGGTCAACTCAACTTTCATCAAGACACTTCCAGGCCGTGCCATGAAAATCTGTCGCCAAACCCTTCCGGCTCTCATCCTCGCGCTTTCGCTCTCCTCCTCGACCGTTGCCCATGCCTATGACCGCAGCCAGTTGCAACTCCTCCAGAAAAGCGTAGCGGAGTGGAACGCCATGCGCAACGAGCATCCGGAGCTTGCCATCGATCTGTCCAAAGCCAATCTCGAAGACGCGAATCTCAAGGGGGCAAATCTGGCGAAGGCCAATCTCTCCAAAGCTGACCTCAGCGGGGCTTCGCTCGACCAGGCAAATCTCGAAGGAGCGAACCTTGGCATGGCTTACCTGAAAAAAACCGGCATGAAGGCTGCCAACGCTTCCCGTGCCTGGCTGGCCGGAGCGAACATGAACGGTGCGTTCATGAAGGATGCCTCGCTGAAGGCGGCCAATCTGGCCGGAGCCAATCTGCGATGGGCAAAGATGAGCGGGGCCGATCTTGAACAGGCCAGCCTGAAAGATGCCGTGCTGTTCGAGGCGGATTTCGAAGGGGCGAACCTCAAGGGAACGCAATTCACCAAATCTCAGCTTCTCGAAAACGCCATGCTGAAGGATGCGATTGTGTCCGGCAACACCGTGCTGCCATCGGGCGAACCTACCACGAAAGGGTGGGCAATGATGCATGAGTGCCGCTTCGCAAAGGAAGCGCCCGCCGCGCCGCCACAGTTTGTGCCGCCGGTCGTGGCCTCACCGGTCATTATTCCGGAGAATATGCCTGCCGGAAGCGCGCCCTCCGCACCGGTGCCGGCGACGCTCGATGTGCGGGAGGTCGAGGAGTGGAATGCGATGCGGCAGAAAAATCCCGAGGCGAAAATCGAAATGAGCGATGAGAAGCTCGGCAACGCCAAACTCACCGGCGTCGATCTGCAAAAAGCAACTCTGTCGAAATCTGATTTTGAACGTGCGAACCTCGACAAGGCCAATCTGGCGGGCGCGAACCTGGCCGGAGGCAACTTCCGGAAAGCCGACATGAAGGAGGCGAACCTGAAAGGGGCGAATCTGGAAGGCGCGAACCTCGACCGGGCTTACCTGAAAAACGCCAACCTCTCCGATGCCAATCTCAAGGGCGCGGTGCTCTTTGGCGCGATACTCTCCGGGGCAAATCTGGATGGCGCGAACCTCGCCAATGCTTCGCTGTTCGACGCGAATCTTGAAAAGGCCTCACTGAAAGGAGCCGACCTGACCGGTGCAACACTGACTGGCGCAAACCTGACCGATGCGGTCATTTCTGCAGCCACCGTCACTCCTTCGGGCAAAAAGGCAACCAGGGGGTGGGCGTCAATCAACAATGCTGTTTTCGTCGATAAATAAGCGCGTCGCGCTGAACCGGAAAATGACCGATTATGGCTAACATTCTTGTCGCGAGTTACTACAGCCGCTGGGACCTGGCTGATCACAAAGGAAGGATCGCTCTGTACGATTCAAGCAACCAGCTCATCGAAAACCATCTTTTCACCGATCCCGCCGAGTTTCAGGTTGTGGCGAGTATGCTGCGGCAGGAAAAACCGCTCTGGTTCGACACGGAGGCACAGCACCTCCGCGCCGGATCGGAGCCGGTGGGCGAGTGGGAAAACAGGTAAAAGCGGGAAGCGTTCGCGATCAGTTCGGAAAGCGTTTTCTGTAGAGCAGCTGCTGCAAGGGATGCGCCTTGCTGATATTGGGATCGTTGACCGGCAGGAGATGCTTTTTGCCGGTGCGGGTCACCACTTCAATCGTGCCGTCGGCATTGACGGAGGTCACTCGCCAGAACTTGTCAACCACGTAGTGGTAGTGCTCGCCATGTTCGAGGGCGTAAACCTGTCTCGCTCGCGGGCCTGGTGACACGGAGCTTTTCGGTTTGTGATAAATGATTGAATCCCCGACCCTGAACTGCGGCATTTCTCTATCCTTTCCGTCGGTCAAACGGTATACAGATTCGTATAAAAATGTTAACTATCGTTGATTGTATAAAAAAAATCAAAAAATGTCTACACTTTTTTTCATACAAACCAACAACGCCGCGTTTTTTTCAGGATAGTCACGATTCGTGCCAGCCAGTCAGTGCACTTCTTCCGCAAATTTGATGACGAGCCGCTCGCCCTCCCGTTGCGCGCCCGTGGTTCTGAGCGTGGCCAGAGCCTGCGGCAAGACCATGTTCCGCCGGTGGTTACCGATGCGGATGTTCAGCTCGTCGCCGCTCTTGCTCAACTCCACCGATTCATCCGGAATGCCGGGAAGCAGCAGTTCGAGATTGAATCCAGTCTCCGTCTGCTTTATCTGATAGGGATTGCGGCGAAAATAGACCTGTGACGGATCTTCGTCTCCATAGAGCATCTCCTTGAGTTTTTCGAGGGTCGCAAGTCCGCAAATTTCCCGGGAATAAAGCAGCACCTCCCTGACGGGCAGCGGGCTGAAGCTGTCGATGATCTCCTGCCGGTAGATTTTCTGATTCTCTTTCCAGTACTGAAAATAGGGGTCGGTCACCTCGTCGGGGATGATCCGGTTGGAGATGACCATGTCGATGGAGATGTTGTAGAGGCTCAGGTATGCCTGCGCCCGCAGCGACTCCTTGATGACCATCTTCTCCGGATTGGTGACGAGCCGCACCGTGGTAATGCTGCCGTCGGTGAGTACCCGCCCGAGTGCCTCGATC
>CAIUQW010000442.1 GCA_903901395.1 uncultured Chlorobiales bacterium
CTCCCAGGCGCGCATCAGCTCGTGCAGATCCTCGGCGGCCATCTTCTCGGCGTCCTCCTTGAGAAGCGACAGGTGCTCCAGACCTTTGTCGAGCATGGTTTTGCTGGTGGTGTACCAGGTGGCGACACCGGCAACATACTCGTCCATGATCTTCTGGAGACGGGCCTGGAACATCCTCGGGCGGATGTAGTTCGGGTTGACGTTCGGATCGGTGCTGTAATCCTTGTTCTTGGCGAAGTTCTCCAGCGGAGCGTAGATCTCGGCGATCACTTCGTCAACGTCGCGGCCCAGTTCCGGCTTGTAAGCTGCGTTGTCGAGGCAGAATGCGGTCATGTTCTTACCCGCGATACGGCCTTCAGCGTGCGAACCGGAGGAGAACTTGTGACCCGATGCGCCAACGCCGTCACCTGCGGTGAACAGACCATTGACGGTGGTCATCCTGTTGTAGCCCCAGCTCCACTCTGCCGGGATGCCTGCGATGTCGCCAGGGCCGCTGACCCAGATACCGGCGCAACCGGCGTGCGAGCCGAGCAGGTAAGGCTCGGTCGGCATCAGCTCGGAAGGGGTCTTCTCAGGCTCGATGTTGTTGCCCGCCCAGACGACAGCCTGGCCGATGCACATGTCGAGGAAGTCTTCCCATGCCTCTGCTTCGAGGTGCTTGATCTGCTTGGGGGTCATGGTTTCGGCAAGAGCGGCCATCGCTTCGTGAGTCCTCATGAGGATCGGGCCTTTACCGGCCTTCATGTCGATCATCATCATGTGGTTCCTCATGGCGGTGGTGAGCTTGTGCGGATCTTCAGCGTATTTGCCGAAATCCTTGTTGGCGGTCGCCAGGTTGGTTGCGCAGTAGTCTTCGCCAAGCGAGTTGGTGGCTTTACACTTGAAGAAGAGGAACCATGCGCCGACCGGGCCATAGCCGTCCTTGAAGCGGGCGGGCACAAAACGATTCTCCATGAGCACCAGTTCGCAACCGGCCTGAGCGGCAAGCGCGTAGGTGGTGCCTGCGTTCCAGACCGGGTACCATGCGCGGCCCTGGCCTTCAGCGGTGGAACGGGGACGATAGACGTTCACGGCGCCGCCGCAGGCGAGCAGCATGGTCTTCGCGGTGAAGACATAAGCTTTGTGCTCGCGAACGCTGAAGCCGATAGCGCCAGCGATACGAGAAGGATCGTTCTTGTCGTGGATGAGTTCGCTGATGAAGACGCGCTCGAACAGGTTCTGCTCGACGCCGGTCTCTTTGCGGTTGTATTCGAGGGCTTTCTTGGCGGCTTCAGCGACGATCACCTTGTAGGATTCACCGTTGATCATGATCTGCCAGCGGCCAGAGCGGACAGGCTTGCCGCCTTCGACGAGCTTCGGAGCCGGTTTCGCGCCGTCCATGGTCGAACCATCTTCGTCACGCTTCCAGACAGGAAGGCCCCACTCTTCGAAAAGATGCACCGAGTTGTCAACGTGGCGGCCAAGGTCATAGACGAGATCCTCGCGGATGATGCCCATGAGGTCAGTCCTCACGTATTTGACATAGTCTGCGGGATCGTTCTCGCCGCAGTAAGTGTTGATAGCCGAGAGACCCATGGCGACCGCGCCGCTTCTGTCAACGGATGCCTTGTCGACCATCGTGATTCTCAGACCTTTCGGGGTAGCCCACTTTGCCGCTTCGTATGCCGCGCCGCAGCAAGCCATGCCACCACCGATCAGCAGAATATCCGTATCAACATATACAACTTCGGGCTTCTTGCTAAACTTGAATTCGTTTTTTTCAACTCCCATGGATAGTACCTCCTTGAGTGATTTGATAGATTACAGTGTAGGATATTCGGTCATGTTGAAGAAGCCAGGCTTCTTGAGGTTCGCAAAATCCGGTTCCGGCTTGCCGGAATACAGATCGATGGAACCTTCGGAGGTGGTTCTGATCGGGAACTTGTAGCGCTTCAGAATGCCGTTCCTGAACTTGACCGTCCACATGATGGCGTCGGTGCCTCTGAGCGGAATGACGCTGCCGCCCAGCGGTACGAAGTCGGCGTAACCCCTGACCTCGATAGCCTGCTGCGGGCAGATTTTCACGCAGTTGTAGCACTCCCAGCACTGGTCTGGCTCCTGGTTCCAGGCCTTCATCCTCTCGACATCGAGCTTCATGAGGTCATTCGGGCAGATGTACATACATGCTGTCCTTTCCTGCCCCTTGCAGCCGTCACATTTTTCTTTAATGACGAAACTCGGCATAATTTGTCCTCCTTTAACCGAAAATTTGCGGGAAAAGCCCGCGATTTAACGAAACCATTGGATATAAGAGAGAGAAAAAAATCAAGGTCATCCGGTCGCCCGGAAGGCCGTCACTTCCCGATCGCGTGCGAATGCACCTGTATGTCAACCTTTTCGGTCAGGCTGGCATAGTATTTTCTCAGGATTTCAAGCACCTCGGGACGGCTGAAGTGCTCCGGCACTTCGAGACCTTCCGAGAGCATCTTGCGCAGCATCGTGCCGCTCAGGTTGAGCCTGTCTGCCGGTTCGTGCGGGCAGGTCTTCATGGAAGCCATCGCGTCGCACTTGTAGCAGTAGAAGGTCCAGTCGATCTTCAGCGGCTTTGTTTCGAGCGAGCCCTCGGGAATCTGGTCGAAGATGTGATGCGCGTCGAACGGGCCATAGTAGTCACCGACGCCCGCGTGGTCGCGGCCGACGATGAGGTGGCTGCAACCGAAATTCTGGCGGAAGAGCGCGTGAAGCAGCGCCTCCCTCGGGCCTGCGTAGCGCATGTCGAGCGGATAGCCGGCCTGGATGGTGGTGCCCTTGACGAAGTAGTTTTCGGTCAGGACGTTGATGCAGTCACGACGGACGTCAGCCGGAATATCGCCGGGTTTCAGTTTGCCGAGAAGCTGGTGGATGAGCACGCCGTCGCAGATTTCAACGGCGATCTTGACGAGGTATTCGTGGGAGCGGTGCATCGGGTTGCGGGTCTGGAAGGCGGCAACCGTGCTCCAGCCATTCTCCTCGAACATTTTGCGGGTTTCGGCGGGGGTCATGTAGATGCCTGCGAACTCCTTCGGGAAGGAGCCTTCGCTGAACACCTTGACCGGGCCTGCGAGGTTGATGTCGCCCTGGTTCATCACCATCTGCACGCCGGGGTGCTTGATATCGTCGGTCTTGAA
>CAIUQW010000443.1 GCA_903901395.1 uncultured Chlorobiales bacterium
ATGTTCTCCATCCAGTGGCGGTAGGTGTTGATCCAGTGCTCCGGGTGGAAGCGGATTTCGCCGTCGTTGACCGCCTTGAGCGCCGGTTCGGCGAGCGGCTGCATCTTGACGAACCACTGTTCGGAGAGATACGGTTCGACCACCACGTCGGCGCGTTCGGAGTAGCCCACGTTGTGCTCGTACTCTTCGACCTTGACGATGTGGCCCAGCTCCTGAAGGTCGGCGATGATTTTGTCGCGTGCGTCGAAACGATCCATGCCCGCGTAGCCGCACTCATCGGTCATGCGCCCATCCTTGCCCACCACCGAGAAGGCCGGAAGGTTGTGGCGTTTGGCAACCTCGTAGTCGTTCGGATCGTGCGCCGGAGTGATTTTCAAGGCGCCGGTGCCGAACTCGATATCCACATAATCGTCGGCGATAACCGGCACGTGGCGTCCGGCAACCGGCACGACGACCAGCTCGCCGATGAGGTCTCGGTAGCGCTCGTCGTTCGGATTGACAGCAATGGCAACGTCGGCAAGAATCGTCTCGGGACGAACGGTCGCGATGATGATCGAGCGCGACGGATCCTTGGCGAGCGGATAGCTGACGTAAACCAGCTTGTCGCGGCGGGACTTCATGATCACCTCCTCGTCCGAAAGCGCCGTCTGCGAAACCGGGCACCAGTTGATGATGCGGCGGCCACGGTAGATCAGCCCTTCGCGATAGAGCGCGACGAAGGAGTTGATCACCGCCTCCGAGGCGCGGTCGTCCATCGTGAAAAGGTTGCGCCGCCAGTCACACGAAATGCCGAGCTTGCGGAGCTGGCGCAGAATCAACCCGCCATACTCGTCGCGCCACTCCCAAACCTTGTCGAGAAAGTCGCGGCGACCGAGATCGTGGCGCGTGACCCCCTCCTTGCGCAGCTTCTTCTCCACCACGGTCTGCGTCGCGATGCCTGCGTGGTCGGTGCCGGGAAGCCAAAGCGCCTCCTTGCCGGTCATGCGGGCGTAGCGGATGAAGATGTCCTGAAGCGTATGGTTCAGCACGTGCCCCAAGGTGAGGCTGCCGGTGACGTTTGGCGGCGGCATCAGCACCGTGTAGGGCTTTGCGCCACCGTCGAGCACGCGCGAGGATTCAGCGTGAAACGCGCCGAGCGCCTCCCAGTGCGCGCTTCGCCAGCGCTCTTCTACTTCGTGGTGATTATAGGTTTTGTCGAGATTCTGCGCGGAATGGTCACTCATGAGTATGGTTGAAAGCAAAATTGAAGGTGACGGGCGCTCCGCTTTCTGACGAGTTGGAGCGCCCGAAATGCAATCGGTGGACGGCGAATTCAGCCGGTCAATCCTCTTTGGCCGGAGCCGGGCGTTTTTCGAAAATCTGGTCGATCAGGCCGTATGCCTTCGCCTCGGTGGCGTTCATCCAGCGGTCACGCTCTGAATCTTCGCGCACTCTCTGCACCTCCTGGCCGGTGTGCTTGGCGAGCAGCTCTTCGAGCAGGCGGCGGATTTTTTCGATCTCGCGGGCCTGGATGAGAATGTCGGTCTCCTGCCCCTGCGCTCCGCCAGAGGGCTGGTGAATCATGATGCGCGAGTGCGGCAGCGATGCCCGCTTGCCAGCAGTGCCACTGGCCAGCAGGAACGCGCCCATACTCGCCGCCATGCCAACGCAAACTGTCGAAATGTCGGGGCGAATGTACTGCATCGTGTCGTAGATGCCGAGGCCCGCCGAAACGCTGCCGCCGGGCGAGTTGATGTAAATATAGATGTCGCGCTCCGGGTCTTCCGATTCGAGGAAGATGAGCTGCGCCATCACCAGCCCGGCCACATGCTCGTCGATGCCCGAGCCGAGGAAGATGATGCGCTCCCTCAAGAGGCGGGAAAAAATGTCGAAAGCCCGCTCGCCGCGTCCCGAGGTCTCGATAACCATCGGCACGAGCTGGCTGTTGATGCTGTTTTCAATCGCTCCGGAGTAGAGCTTTTTGGCGTGATGGTCGAACCCGAAATTGATATTTGCCATGTGCTTCACACGTTTATTTGTTGTCGCTCTTCCGGAACATACGTTCAAATTCCGCAGAGTCCTGCAATGAACACCTAAAATACAGAGACGAAACAAGAATTCCTGAAATCTGGTTCCGGTTTCCTGATTTTATTGCAAAGCGACTCCTCCCGGCCCACATACTTTTGATATATTTGAAGCTTTCCAACACCCTGAAGACCGTCAGCCATCATGCAGGTACGCCTCATCTCCGTCACCAATCCGCTCATCGAGATCGACAACAGCCAG
>CAIUQW010000444.1 GCA_903901395.1 uncultured Chlorobiales bacterium
CAAGCAGTGGCGGGGACGGAGTGCGGAGAATGTCGTCGAGGAGATTGCGCTCTTGCATGATCCTCAAAAAAAGAAGCTGCTGAAGATATGGGACGCCAACTTCCTGACCAACATCAAGCGGGCCGAGGCGATCTGCGACCTTATGATCGAGCGCGGGCTGACCAACTTCAGAATCATGACCGAGACCCGCGCAAAAGATATAATCCGTGCAGAGCCAATTCTGGACAAGCTGGTGCGCGTCGGATTACGGAAAGTCGGTCTTGGGATCGAGAGTCCAAACCTGGAGACGCTTGAAAAAATGAACAAGCGCAACAATCTCGACGATGTTTCCAAAGCGATCAATCTGCTCAAGAAACATGGTGTCGGCGTCGAAGGCTATTTCATTGTCGGTCACTACAGCGAGAATGAAACCGATACAATGCGCTATCCCGAATTTGCCCGCTCGCTCGGTCTCCGGAATGCGCTGTTCATGGCCATGACACCCTATCCAGGTACGCAAATTTTCGATGAGTATCACAGTCAGCACCATATCACTTCATACAACTGGGATTTGTATAACAACTTCTGTCCCGTTGTGAAAACCGAGGCGATGAGCAACGATCGGTTGACGATGATGATGGTGTTTTGCTATATAGCGTTCTTTAATTATCAATCGTTGCTGAAGCAGAAAAGCGAGCGCGGAATGCTGCTTATTTTCCTGAGAGATATATGTCAGTTTATCTTTCTGATACAGGTAAACCGCAGTCTTGGCAAACGAGAGGTCGCGTCGATTATCTATGAAGCGTTCGACCGGTTCGCGGGCACCGAACCTCGCATCACCTGCTCCTCGAAAACTGCGTTGAAGCAACAGGTATCGTTTTTCCTCGAAGAGAGCACAGACCGCCGGGTCGAGTTCCGCATCACCGAGGAGTCCGGCAATCGCGTGCTCGCCATATGCCGTGCATCTGGCGCAACGCCGAAAAACGGCGTGGTCGTGCGCGTGGATGTTGCCGTTGAAGCCGCGGGGTCTGTGTCGATGGATGTCGTCATGCGCTATCTGTACAGAAAAGAGCTGGTACGCAACAACCCATCCAGAGCTGCCGGTCAATATCTGCAACTCGCCCTCGACAGCGACATAAGACGCGCCATCACCGAATTTTATCGCCTCTATCGAGCCTGCGCGCGAAAGCGGTGATACACATGAGGAGAACAAAATGATGCGCAAGCTTGAAATTATCATTTTCCGGAGTGAGAATGAGCAGGTATTCGTTGCTGAAGTTCCAGAGCTTTCAGGTTGTATGATGCATGGAGATTCATATGATGCCGTTTTGGCTTATGTTATTGAACTATAATATTTAACAGGAGTTTTTCTGTCATGGGCGATTTTAGTAAACTACTTGAGGCTTTGGCTACAGTTTCATGGCCAGTAATTGTTTTTTTCATTATCTGGTCATACCGAAAACAGGTTGGTGGTCTTATTGAATCTGCAAGAAATCGCAAATTCACGATAGAAGTCGGAGGACAAAAGCTGTCAATGGAAGAGGTCAATCAACAGCAACAAGGCTTTATAGCGGATCTTCAAAAACAATTGCTCGAACTTCGAAAAAAGATAGAAGGGGAGACAATTTCTCGTGAAGCTGTTCAAGTAGATGTTTTATTGACGCATCAAGCAGAAAACAGTGTGTTATGGGTTGATGATAATCCAAAGAATAATAGTTTTTTTATTGATTTATTACAGAGGCGAGGATACCAGGTCGATTTGGCTATAGCGACGGCGGAGGCATTAAAAATGATAGACCGTAAGACGTATCGGCTGATTCTTTCTGATATGGGTCGTACCGAGAATGGGAATTATGTCGGAAGTGCCGGGATCGATCTTCTCGGTGAACTAAAAAAGCAAAATAATGCTACGCCATTTGTCGTATTCTGTTCAGGACAAGGCGTTAGACGTTTTAGTGATCAAGTGATTGCCGCAGGAGGAAAAGCTATCACGTCTTCCAGTACAGAGCTTCGTGCAATCATTGATGAACTTGCTCCTGGAAAAGAAGGATAGATCATGTATCTAAATATATCTCTCATGGTTATTCAGGTGTTAAGCTTGCCGGAAAAATATCGGTAAATCAGGATCGAAACCAGTGTCTGATATAACGGTTTTTCTTCAAGTAGATTTAGCTTTCAGATGGTTCGGATCGCTTTTTTAAATTCTGATATTGATTCTATTGTACTTCTTGAATGTATCTTGCGCCTATGACTTGTGCTTCTCTTTGTATTTTTATAAGTAATTGAAAGATTTCCATTCGTCATTTTCATAAGACTTCAGAATATCTTTTTCAAAGTCACCCTGCATGTTCATTGTTTTTTCATTTCAGTGACTTTCATTGCATAGCTGAATGATAAAACAGTTTTAATTTTTCCCCGCAGCCTTCAAGAGCCTGTCCCGTATCGCCCGTCCGATTCCCTCTTCCGGCGGTAGTTCGCAATAGATTGTTCGTATCCCTTCAGCGTCGCATGTTCTGAAAAATCCGAACAAGACACGTGCGTATTCGTCCATGTCCCGGCACTGGAGCGTTTTTATGGCTTCGGTGGGTGAGGCGCTGAGGCCGATCCAGGCGGTGGGTGCGATTTCGGGCAGGCTTTTTGGTGGCGCTTCGACGAGCACGATTTCGGCTTCGGGGCTGTAGTGGCGGTACTTCTGGCCGGGGCTTTTCGGGGCTTCGCCCGGCTTGCAGGAGGTCGCGATTTCCAGATCAGGCACCAGTTCGCGAAGGGCTTCGATGCTCACGGCTCCGGTGCGCAACAGGCGCGGCGGGTTGACTGAGCAGTCAACGATGGTTGATTCGAGGCCGATGGCGCTTGGTTCGCCGCGCAACAGGCAGGCGATTCTGCCGCCGAGGTCGTGATAGACGGTTTTCCAGTCGGTCGGGCTTGGGCGGCCCGAGACGTTTGCGGAGGGCGCGGCGACAGGGTGCTCGCAGTAGCGTAAAAATTCCGACGCCACCGGGTGCGACGGGCAGCGCACGCCAATCGTCGGCAGTCCGGCGGAGACGATCTCCGGCACGACGTCGCGCTTTTTCAGCACGAGCGTCAGCGGGCCGGGGAAAAAGCGCTCGACGAGCATCCTCGCCGTGTCGCTGATCTCCAGCGCCACCTCGCCGATGCGGTCGGGCGTCGCCACATGGACGATCAGCGGATTGTCCGAAGGTCGCCCCTTCGATTTGAAAATGCCCGCCACAGCATCCGCATCAAAAGCGTCGGCGCCAAGACCGTAGACGGTTTCGGTTGGGAATGCCACGGTTTCGCCGCGGTTGAGGCAGCTTGCGGCCTCTTCGGGCCAGTCGGTCACGAGAGTCTGCATACTCGAAGACCCGGTCAGGGCACGAGGAAAAAGCCGTTGACCGACGACGGAAAAAGCCAGGCGGAAGCGAGCACTCCGGCAATGGCTCCGGCAAGCGGCACGCTGAAATTGTCGTCGATCCTGAAACCGAAGACTTTCATCGACAGCGCTTCGGCAATGGTTCCGGCAAGCGCCATGACGATGCCGACCGGAAGCGGAAGGCCGGGAATCAGCGCCACGACAAGGAGCGCGCTCGCGAAAAACGCAAAACTGCCTTCAAAGCTTTTCTGGCCGAACCGATGCGTTCCAAAGCGCTTGCCCACCAGGGCCGCGGCCGTGTCGGACACCGAAACCATCGCAAAGGAGGCAACGGCAATGGTTTTCGGGAAAAAGGCGACGAGCACGAGAGCCGCCAGCGTGATCCAGGTCGCGCCATTCAGATGCAGCCGCTCCCTGCTCAGCTCGTGATGGCGCAGCATGGTGCCGAAGGTCGAATGATACCAGGTCGAAAGAAAGGGCACGAAGTGCTTGGAAATATCCACCAGAAAAAATCCCGCCGTCATCGGCGCAAGGATCAAGAGCGCCTGCTTTCTGCCGATGTGCCAGTAGATCAGCGGAATCAGGAGGGACGAGAGATGGATCGCCTTGCGCGCGAACTCGTAACGGAAACCCAGACGGTCGGGATCATGATCGACCTTGACGGTTTTATTCAATCGAGTCATCACGCGAAGAAAGTTCAGAAGAGTTACACATCATGCGGTTCGTACGAAATATCAAGCTGAGCTGAATATACACTGAAAAGCCGGATGAGGAAAGAAGAGTAAGGAAATAGAGCTCGCAGCGCCGGGTTCGTTTTTTGGCGAAATCGCTTATTTTATTTCTGGCAGTATTTTTCATCAGGTTCAAGCGCATGTCATCAGAAAAACTCAGGCTGGCCGCCATCGATCTCGGCACCAACTCCTTTCACATGGTCATCGTTGAGGAGTGCGAGGAGAAGGGGATCGTCGAGATCGATCGTGTCAAGGACATGATCTGCATCGGTCGCGGCAGCATCTCCACCAAAAAACTCGACAGCCTGGCTATGGAGGAGGGGGTGGCAACGCTGCGGAACTTCATCGTGCTGGCTACCCAGCGGGATGTCGCGCCGCACAACATCATCGCCTTCGCCACCAGCGCGATCCGCGAGGCTGAAAACCGCGATGAGTTCATCGAAATGGTCAGGCGTGAAACCGGCCTGAAGGTGCGGGTGATCACCGGCAAGGAGGAGGCGCAGTTCATCTACTACGGCGTGCGCAACGCCGTGACGCTCCGCGACAAACCCGATCTACTCTTCGACATCGGCGGCGGTTCGGTGGAGTTCATCATCGCCGACAGGTCGAAAGTGCATCTGCTCGAAAGCCGCAAGATCGGCGTGGCCAGGATGCTGGAGCGTTTCGTGCGCACCGATCCGGTTTCAGCGCGGGAGCTGAAGCTGTTGCAGCAGTTCTTCGCCGCCGAGATGTATGGCGGCGCGGCGGAGAAGGCGCGTGAACTCGGCGTGCACCGTGCGGTCGCTTCGTCGGGCACGGCGCAGAACATCGCCCGCATGATCCAGTCGGGCAAGGATTCCGACTCGGCGGAGGTGCTGAATCAGAGCGGCTTCACCCGTCAGGAGTTCGAGAGCTTCTACCGGCAGGTGATCACGATGGACGCTCCGGCGCGGCGCAGGCTGACCGGTCTCGACGAAAAGCGGGTTGACTTGATCGTCCCGGGCCTGATTCTTTTTGACACGATTTTCCGGGTGTTTGGCATCAGGGAGGTGATCATCTCCGACTCGGCGTTGCGCGAGGGGATGGTGATTCACCACATCGCCAACATTCGCGGGCGAGATGGAGGCGACAATCACGACATCCGGCGGCAGAGCGTCATGGAGCTTGGCTACCGCTGCAACTGGCACAAGCCGCACGCGGAGCAGGTGGCGCGGCTGTCGCTGATGCTCTTCGACGAGCTGCAACCGCTGCACAATCTCAAAGAGCGCTACCGGGAGCTGCTTGAATACGCGGCACTGCTGCACAACGTCGGGGAGTTCATCTCGATTTCGGCGCACCACAAGCACAGCCAGTACATCATCATGAACGCCGACCTGCGCGGCTTTTCGCCGACCGAGATCGAGATCATCGGCAACGTCGCCCGCTACCACCGCAAGCAGCCGCCGTCGGAGAAGCACCCGCTCTACAGCCAGCTCAAGCCAGCGCACCGGCGCGCGGTCGATGTGCTCTCCGGCATTCTGCGCATCTCGAACGGCCTCGAACGGGGCCACCGCCAGAACGTGCAGTCGATCACGGCGCGACTCGAACCGGGGCGCATCGTGCTCGAAGCGCTCACCCGCTGCGAGCCGGACATTGAGCTTTGGGCGGTGGAAAGCCTCAAACCGTGGCTCGAAGAGCTGCTCGCCAAACCGATCCGGTTCGAAGCCAGGATTCAGTAATGGCGCTGTACGACCAGCTCTCGAAGCCGGGTTCCCTCTGGTTCGAATCGACCGCTACGGACGCGCGTTACGGCGACTCGCTCTTTTTTTCCGATCCGCTTGAAACGCTGACGCTTCATGTTGGCGACGACATCGCTGCGTGGTTCGCCGGGCTGGAGTCGCGGCTCGACGCAGGTTTCTGCCTCGCAGGATGGCTTGGCTACGAGGCCGGCTTCCTGCTTGATCCGGCGATCGCGTCGTGCGCATCGTCCGCCGATGATCGCGCCTTGCTCGGCTGGTTCGGCGTCTATCGCCACCCGGAGCGCTTCAGCCACGAAGCCGTCGAGGCCGAGGACGCCGCCATCGCGACGCAGCGCTTCAAGGTCTCCGATCTTGGCTTTGAGTTTGGCGAGGCGGAGTATTGCAGGAGCATCGAGCGGCTGCGCGAGGAGATCGCGGCGGGCAACGTCTACCAGGTGAACTTCACCGGGCGCTGCCGTTTCACCTTCGACGGCTCGCCCGAGGCGCTCTATGTCGCCATGAAGCGCCGCCAGCCTTCGCCGTGGTCGGCCTTTCTGAACACAGGCGATCGTCACATACTCTCCTTTTCACCCGAGCTGTTTTTCGTTCGCGATGGCCGCCTGATCGAGACCATGCCGATGAAGGGCACCGCGCCACGCCGCGAGCGCCCCGAGGAAGATCTCGCCGAAAAAGCGGGGCTGGCGGCGTGCGAGAAGAACCGCGCGGAGAATCTGATGATCGTCGATCTGTTGCGCAACGACCTCGGGCGCATCTGCGCGACCGGCACGGTGCAGGCCTCCAGCCTCTTCGAGACGCAGACCTATCCGACGCTGCACCAGATGGTCTCGACCGTGCGCGGCGAGCTGCGGTCGGAGACGCGGCTGCACGATCTCTTCCGGGCGCTCTTCCCCTCTGGCTCCGTGACGGGGGCGCCGAAGGTGCGGGCGATGCGGCTCATCCGCGAGCTGGAACGAAGCTCGCGCGGCGTTTACACCGGCGCGGTCGGCTTCATGCTGCCCGAGGGGCGGATGGCCTTCAACGTGGCGATCCGCACCATCGAGCTGCAAGGGCGAAACGGTGTGTACGGCACGGGCAGCGGCATCGTCTGGGACTCCAACCCTCGCGCCGAGTTCCGCGAGTGCATGCTCAAGACGCGGATTCTCGCAGACCTCGTTCCACCAACCGCGCCGGACGCGCCAGCCATTTTCGAGACAATCCAGTGGAACGGCTGGGAATATCTGCTGCTCGAAGACCATCTCGCCCGCCTCGCTTCCTCCGCCGCCACGCTCGACTTCACCTTCGACTGCGACGCCATCACCGCCGCATTGTCGGGCAATGTGCGGGAGTTGCAAGCGCTCGGCGGAAAGCATCGCGTGCGCCTGACGCTCTTTCGGGACGGCAGCGTCACTATAGCGTCGGAACCGTTCAGCTACGACCTGTCCAGCCAGCCCGTGCGCGTTTGCATCGCCTCAGCGCGGGTCGATTCGCGCGACCTGCTGCTCCGGCACAAAAGCGTCGTTCGCGAGCGTTATGACCGCGCTTTCCGTGAGGCTCTCGATAAGGGATTCGGCGAGGTTTTGTTCCTGAACGAGCGCGGCGAAGTCACCGAGGGAGCGATCAGCAACATTCTCGTGCGAATCGACGGGCGCTGGATCACGCCGCCTGAGTCGTGCGGACTGCTGAACGGCGTGTTCCGCCGCTATCTCTTGCGCACTCGACCGTGGATCATCGAACGGACGATCACCCTCGACGAGCTTCGCCTGGCCGAGATGGCGCTGATCTGCAATTCTCTGCGCGGAGTGCGTCTGGCGGAGATCATCATGCCGGAATAAGTGTCACGAATGTTGAAGTGCATCGGATCGAACCGTATATTGATAGAGGAACTCATCTTAAGCAAAATAAACGCTGCCAGCCATGAGAGACCACACCCCAAATTTCAAACTCCTCGAACTCTCGGAAGAGAGCAAAAGACTCGTCAAAGAGACCGTCATTCAACTCCTTGAAAAGCTCGCCAGCGACGACCAGCTCACGCCGGAGGCCCGGCTCGAGTTCTGGGTGGAGATTACCGGCGTAAAGCATCCGCGCGGCACCTTCCGGGGCGGCTGCCTCATGCCCGACAGTTATCTCTGCCTGTCGGACTGGTTCGCCACAAACAGCCGGACCATCGAGCCAGCGGCAGAGTATACTGGCACGGCAAATGCGCTTGACGTGGCCTGGATTGACCTGCTCGACGAGCTGTTCTACCAGATCGAAATTTTCACCGCGCAGTCCAACTCAAACCAGGGAGTCACCGTAGAACTTTGGGCCGGAACGAGAAACCGCCCCGAGTGCGAGTGGATTTACGCTGTAGACAGGAAGATTGAGCTGGTGTAGGAAGAGGAAAATGGACGCTGATGGACTTTGTGGACGAATGTAATGTAAGATATGGACTCAATGGACAATGTAAGAGTAATGTAAGAGAAGAGCTTGCTCTTTAGGTTTGTCCACTCAGTCCAATGTCCATACCCGTCCATACCCGTCCATCAATGTCCATCAGCGTCCATCGTGCCTAAGCAGATTTTTCAGGCCACTCGCAAACCTCCCGAACCGGGCACTGCCCGCATTCGGGCTTTTTGGCCTTGCAGGTGTAGCGACCGTGGAGAAGCAGGTAGTGGTGGAAGTCGATCAGCTTTTCCTCGGGGATGAGCTTCAAGAGCGCCTCTTCGGTCTCCTCGGGTTTTGAGGTCTTGCAGAGGCCGATGCGGTTCGAGACCCGGTGGACGTGCGTGTCCACCGGCATGGCGGGAACGCCGAAAGCGTTGCCGAGCACCACGTTCGCGGTTTTGCGGCCCACGCCCGGCAGGCTTTCGAGCGCCTCGCGCGAAGCTGGAACCTCGCCACCAAAATCATCAATCAGACGCTGGCTGACGGCGAGGATGTTTTTTGCCTTGTTGTTGTAGTAGTTGATCGGGCGGATGATCCTCCTGATATCCTCCACATCCATCCGGCTCAAGCTGGCGGCATCGGGTGCGGCTTTGAAGAGCACCTCGGTGAGCTGGTTCACCTTCTTGTCCGTGGCCTGAGCAGCCATGATGGTGGCGACGAGGAGCTGAAAAGGGGTGTCGAAGTGAAGTTCGCTTTTCGGATTTGGCCAGCGGGCCGACAGCGCCTTTTCTATGAAGGCGATCTTTTCACTCACGGATGTGCTCATCGTCGTTGAAAGAGCGGTTCAGCGCTCGTTTTCCGTTTTCTGCATCTTCGATTCGGTGTGGTCGATCAGGCCGCGTCCGCACTTCTGAATGCGTCCCTCGGCTTTCAGGTCGTTGAAAATGGCGTCGAGAATGCCGTTAACGAACTTGCTGCTCTTGTCGGTGCTGCTGAACTTCTTGGCGATCTCGATGGCCTCGTTGATCGATACCTTCGGCGGAATGTCCTCGCAGTAGAGAATCTCGGCAAGCGCCATGCGCAGAATGTTCTTGTCGATGATCGCTATGCGGGTCATATCCCAGTTGAAGGTATGCTTGGAGATATATCGATCAATCTCTTCGCGGTTCCTGACGATGCTCTGCATCAAATGGTTGAAGAATTTCATGGCGTTGGGGTCATCCATGATCTCCTTCGAGAGGAGCCAGTGAGTGGCCGAATCGGTGTCAACATCCCGGAGTTCAAGCGTGTAGAGCGCCTGAAGAATTTTTTCCCGGATTTGCCGTCGGTAGGTTTTCATGATGCGGTATTAAGAGAGTTGTGGAGTAAGGATCTCGGCGAGAACTTCACCGGTCTCCGCAAAATTCTGGAACAGCGCTCCGGGCTGGTGCCGTGAGAGTTCCTGCATGGAAAAGTTGCCCGTCGCCACGGCGATGCAGTGGGCGTCGAGCTCGCGAGCGCAACGGATGTCGTGCTCGGTGTCGCCGATGATAACGATGTCAGCGGGGGAAAAGTTTTTTCCGGTGATCTGGCGGGCGCGCTCGTGGGCGATGCGGGGAAGTTCGTTGCGGTCGAGGCCGTCGTCGGCGAACGCGCCGAACGGAAAGTAGTGGTCGATGCCCGGAAGCTTGAGCTTGTGGCGGCCCGAGGCTTCGAAGTTGCCGGTCAGGAGGCCGAGCAGGATGTCGGATCGCGCCGAAAGCGCGTCGAGCAGTTCGCGCACGCCGTCGAGCAGCGTGATGTCCGATGGACGGGCGCACTCCTGGAACAGGGCGATGTAGGCGGCTTTGGCCTGGTCGAACTTTCCGGCGATTTCGTGCCGGTCGAGTCCGCCGTTTTGCAGCACCTCGTAGATGATGGCGCTGTCCATCTTGCCGGAAAAGTCGTGCGTGCCGGTGCTCCCCTCGGTGCCATACACCCCGAAAAGGGCGTCGGCAAGGACGCGCCGGTTCATGCCGCTTACCCTGAGAAGGGTTCCATCGATGTCAAACAGAACAAGTTTACGATACATTTTCAGCTTACAGACTCTTCTTCAGAACGTGCTTTTTCAATCTTGACCGGAATGAGCTTCGAGACTCCTTCCTCCTCCATCGTGACGCCGTAGAGCGCCTGGCAGGACGCCATGCTCTTTTTGTTGTGCGTAACGATAATAAATTGAGTGTTA
>CAIUQW010000445.1 GCA_903901395.1 uncultured Chlorobiales bacterium
GTCGGGCTTGACGGCGTCGAGATGGTCGAGGTCTCCCTTGAGTTCGGAGGCAATTTCTCCCTCGACATCGGCGTGGCCAGCGGTGGCGTTCATGCCATGGCGGGCATCTATATCAAGTATCTCTCCACGGCGACGGAATCCTACACCGAGCTTACCGGCTACGTGCGTCTTGGCGGTTCCCTGTCGGTGCTGGGCCTGATCGGCGTCAGCGTGGAGTTCTACCTCAGCCTCACCTATGCAAACTCGAACGGCCACAAGAAGGCGTGGGGCGAGGCGAGCATGACGGTCGAAATCTCGATTTTGTTCTTCAGCATCGACGTCGAACTCAAGGTTCGGCGAGAGTTCGCGGGCGATTCCGCCGATCCGGTGTTCGGCGACACCTTCAGCAGGGATGACTGGAACAGTTATCTGGAAGCTTTTGCAGCATAAGCACAAAGGAGATCAACACAATGAATCAGCGCCTGACATGGACGGCTCTGCCCAACGGCATCGTCGATAAAAACGGCAGCAAGATGCTGCGCCTTTCAGTGAGAATGACTCCGCGCCTCACTCCAGACGGCGCGAGCACTCCTGTCGACAAGTTTGAGGATTTCAAAAAATGGCCCGGCAAGCCCTGGAGTTTTTCCGTGCTGTTCGGCGACTATCCCACTTCGGGGCCGGTCGTGCCGACATTCACCAGCATAACGCCAGTGGCGAATGTATCGCTCGATGCCGATCTCTGGCGCAAACTGTTCATCGAGCCTGAACCGGTGCCTGTTCGCAACCGCGTGCCCGGCGACTATTCCAAGGCGAAGCTCCGCTCATTCCCGGCGTCGAGAGTGCTCGATGTCATCAAAAACCTATACACCCAGGTCGCTCTCGAAACGCCGACCGAGCTGCCCAAGCCATCCTGGCTCTATGGCCGTCAGGGCGATTACAGCAGTGGAGCGAAACCGTGGAGCAGCTCGAAATTCCGGTTGCTCGATCTCTCCGAGCGGGATCACCTCCAAAAACAGATTGACGACATGATCAGCAAGAACGGAGTCATGCCGCATACCTATCCGGGAGGAGTGAGTGAGACCACGGCGATTCAGTACGATTTCTGTCAGGCCGAATATTTCCATGCGCCGAAAACCAAGCGCGGAGTTGACCGCTATGACGACATCAAAACGGAGCGGCCCGATCCCGATTTTCACCAGATATTGGCCCTGCTGAGCGATTACCCGGTTCTGATGCGCGCGCTCGGCCTGATCTTCGATCTCGAAGTCCCGGTTCCCGCCAATATCGGCAGCGTCAGCGAGAAGATCGTGCGCGTATGGCCCGAAAATCCGCTGGCAGGCGATACCAGCGCCGATGTTCGCGAGAATGAATCGAAAATCGCTCTGGCCACCCGATACGATTATCGTCCGGCGCAGAACATCTTCACCCCTCTGGCTTCGGGCACGCTGATCAAAAACGGTTATCTCGACCTTTCCGGCAGTGATTTTACGATCACGCAGGTCGATGTCGATGGTTCGGCCATCAAGGCGATCAACTTCGCCGGGACGCTTGCCAGCCTCAGCCTCAAAAAGCCGGTGCTCGGCACGTCGCAAACCGCCGGATTGCCCGCGTTGCGCTCGGGCGGACTGTCGGTCATGATGGACAACCGGGCTGCCGATCTTCTCGCGAAGATCAAAAACGGCGCCGGATTCGAGAGCCTGCTGACCACTCCCGCCAGCTGGAACAGCATCAGGTTCAACGCCGAGGATTTGATACGGGGCAACTGCATCGACATTTATGACGAAACAGGCGATCAGTGGCGCTCTCTCTGTAAACGAAGCGGAACCTATACCCACGACTCAGGCACAGGCTCGACAGAGACGCTCTTCCACGATAATCGCATCGAAGACGAGGGAACCGTCACGGTCGCCGTGACTGCCAGCTGCGATCCCGATATGCCGAAAGACCTCTACCTGCACGAAGCGCTGTTCCACTGGAACGGCTGGAGCCTCGTTGTTCAGCCGCCGGGCCAGAGCATCGGCAAACCCGAGAAGGACAATGTCAGCAACGTGAATTACGAGCCGACGGAGCTGAACAATATCACCGGCCTCAGCACCTCGTTCAAGGTGCCCACGGGGACGCTCCCGAAGCTCAGGTATGGACGGCACTATCGCATGAGGGCGCGAGTTGTCGATATTGCGGGCAACAGCCTCACAAATGATGACAAGAACGAGAGTTGCGCGACGGCATCGGCGCCCTATCTGCGCTTTGAGCCTGTCTCATCTCCGGCAATAATCAGTGTCTCCAATCTGTCGCCCACCAGCGAGCCGGGTCTGCGCCCCGGTGAATCGGCTGACCGTCTCGTCATCCGGAGCGAGGCAGGCATGGAGAGTGCCGCCACCGGCGAAACGACCAGCCGCGTTATTCTGCCGCCACGCACGGCGGTCGAGATTGCCGGATTGCACGGAATGCTCGACGCGCCAGCTCCGGATGGCTCCGGTTCGTGGTACAACGAACTCTGCGCTCGCGATGCGGCAACAATCGGCAGCTACATCGCGCCGGATGGAGCCATGAACGAAGCGCCCTACCTGCCCGATCCTCTGGCAAAAGGAGCTACCTTCATCGGCCTTCCGGGAGTCGATGCGCCATTCATGTTCCAGGCAACTTTCAGTGCCTCGCAGCCCTGGCCTCACAACGCCACCTTCAACATAGAGTTGCAAGAAGGCGATGCCGGTTATGAGTGGCAGGAAGAGGCGCGCAAGCTCGTGGTCAGCCTGCCGAAAGCCGAGCGGATCACGGTGCGGATGAGTTCAAACCTGAGCGACGCCACAGCGCTTGCACAGTTGGGCATCTGGCAATGGATCGAGGAGTCCGCGCCAGCCGGATGGCGGGAAAAGCTCTCGAAGCTGGTTGTTGAGGGGCGTCACTGGATGATCACGCCATTCCGTGAATTGACGCTTGTCCACGCCGTGCAGAAGCCGCTGACCGCGCCGTCAGTTCAGGGGCCATCACCGTCGAGAAGTCCCGGAGATACCTTTTGCACGCTTACGGGAATGCTTCAGGTTCATGGCAAGAGCACGGACAAGGTCGATTTTCACGCGACATGGAGTGACGTCGCGCCTGCGCCGGATAGCCCCGAAGGTTTTTCGCTCGTCTCCCGGCAGGGCGATGCAGCAAGCTTTCAGATTGCCGATCCGGAGATCAGCCTGACGCCTCTTGCCGTCCGGCACGAGCTTGGCGATACGAAGCACCGGCGGATTTCCTACCGTGCCACCGCCACCACCCGCTTCAGGGAGTACTTCGAAACAGACGGAGCAGTCGATACCGATTTCATCAATCCGTCAACCATCGAGCGGCCAGCCGATTTCGTGCTCGATGTGCCCAGTTCGGCCCGTCCGCTCGCTCCGGTCATCGAATACATCATTCCAACGTTCGACTGGACAGAGGAGATCAAGAATGATGGCGTGTTCCGAACCAGAGGCGGCAACAGCCTGCGGGTCTACATGAGCGGTGACTGGTTCTCTTCGGGAGAGGGCGAGCTGCTTGGCGTCGTCCTCGCTCACGGGCCGCAGGTCGCGCCCTCCGACGGGCTCAACAATGATGAAAAAATCGCGCTGCTCAGCCAGGCAGCCCCGGTTCCGCCGGATACGCTCAAGGTGCTTGTCACGCGCTGGGGCGCCGATCCGATACGCATCACCGGCGCGGTGCATCAGACGCCGACCGTGCACCATTTCCCCGCTGCCACCGCTCGCGCGACTGATCTTACTCTCGATGAACACCCGGCGATTCCGGCAACCGAGCCATTCTGGGGCGTCGCCGTTGCCGGTCATCCTGTGGCTTACGACAACGAGCGGAAGCTCTGGTACTGCGACGTGGTCATCGATGCAGGGCCATCATATTTTCCCTTTGTTCGTCTTGCGCTTGCCCGTTACCAGCCGTGCTCGGTCGCCGGAACAGAGCTGTCGCGCGTCATTGTGACGGACTGTGTCCAGACCACGCCAGATCGTCTGCTCTGGACGAGCGCCGACCCGAACAATCCGTTTGGCGTCAAAGTATCTCTCTCTGGCGTCGCGCCCCGGTTGAACGGCAATATCGCCTGCCCCAACCGGGTTATCGTTCGCGTGGAGGTCTGCATGCCGGGAACCGGCGCGCCTGTATGGGTTCCGATAGACGCGCCCTGGACGCCACTTTCCGAAATGCAGGTTTCAAAGACGGTGACTGTCTGGAGTGGAGAAGTTTTTCTGCCCCAGACACGGGGTTCGCAACGATACCGCCTCGTGGTCGAGGAGTACGAGTTCCTGAACAC
>CAIUQW010000446.1 GCA_903901395.1 uncultured Chlorobiales bacterium
ACATGGTGCAGCGCGAGGCTTGCTGTTTGCCCTCTTCGTAGCGCTTCACGATGGCGGGTTCGATGATGAAGGGGCGCGACATCGAGATGAAATCCGCCGCTCCGCTCGCGATGGCTTCGGCGGCTTCGGCGAGGGTGTGAATGCCGCCGACCACGATCACGGGAATCGAGACGGCGCTTTTGATGAGGCGGGCGACGTCGAGATTGTAGCCTCGCAGAGGCTTCGGGCTTTTCGGCGCGAACACTGGAAGGATGCGGTTCATCAGGGGTTTGAGCGGCTTCGGGATGGAGGCGAATTTGAAATTCACCGCGAGCACCGCGTCGATGGGCACACGCTCGCCGCGCATGATCGACAGCCCTTCGGCAATCGTGCCCGAGGAGACCTCCACGGCGACGCATCCCGCGGCTTCGAGCATTTGGGCAACTTTCGCCGCTTCGTCAGGCCGCATCCCGCCGCGCATCCCGTCGTAGCCATTGATTTTGGCCAGCACCGGATAGCTTCCGAGGTTTCGCGTAATTCCGACGAGAATCTCCGAGACGATCCGGAAGCGGTTTTCGAGCGAGCCGCCCCAGCGGTCGCGCCTGCGGTTGGCGTTGGGCGAGAGGAACTGCGCGAGCAAGTATCCGTGCGCCATGTGCAGCTGTACGGCGTCGAATCCCGAGGCTTTCGCCCGCCCGGCGGCGCTGACGAAGGCGTCGATGATCGCCCTGATCTCGCTCTCCGTCAACTCGCGAGGCACCTCTTCGCTGTAGTAGGGATCACGCATGGGCGATGGCGCGACCGTTCGCATACCGGTGACGGCGGAGCGGGTCTGCCGCCCGCAATGCGCAAGCTGCAATACGAGCGGCGCGCCCTCGCGATGCACCGCATCGACGAGCCGCCGGTACGCGGGAATCAGCGCGTCGTCGTGCATCATGAGCATTCCGGGAAAATTGCATTTGCCCTGCTGCATCACCCCCGCATATCCGGTAACAATCGCCCCAACGCCCCCTTTCGCAAGCCGCGCATAGAGCTTTTCGAGCGACTCCAACGGAGCGCCCTCAGCGCTGGCCATCCCTTCATGCGTCGCGGATCGAATGAATCGATTCCGAAACGCGATGCCGCCGATACTTGTGGCGTTGAATATATCCGTCGATTGCATGATGTGGGATGGTATTGATCAGATTTCCAGAGATCAGAGAGTCAGGGTTCCACGGCAAGACTGGGGCGAACCACACGAAAACCGACGTTGTTGCCCCAGAAGTCCGGGTAGTCGTTGTTCCGGGAGGAGCAGCGCAGAAGCCCAGTACTGCCGTTCCACGAGCCGCCGCGCAACGCACGGGAATCCGGATAGTCTTTATGGCCAAAACGGTTCTCCTGCCACTCCCAGACATTGCCGGCCATGTCGTAGAGCCCCTCCGGTGTCGCCCCTTCCGGATAGCTGCCAACCGGCGTTGTCGCACCTTCGTTACGGTTGAAGTTGGCATGTTTCGGGGTGGGTTCAGCCGATCCCCACGGGTAGTTGCGCCCCTCATGTCCGGCAGCGGCATATTCCCATTCGGTTTCATCCGGCAACCGGTACAGATCGGTACGCTCCCCCTTGTTCTCCATCAGCGACAGCCACAGGCAATATGACCGAGCTGCATACCAGGAAATGCTGACCACCGGCTGGTCGTCTCCCCCAAACTTCCGGTCATCGTCACGAGCAGAACGAAACAGGCGACCAAGATCGTTTTTTCCCTCTTTCAGATATTCCGCAAAACGGTTATCCCAGACATTCCTGTTCGCGATCTCCTGCAACGCCGCTTCGAATCCAGACACGGGAAACAGCGCATCGTATTCTGCCATTTTCAATTGCAGATAGTCGATAAACCGCCGGTAGAGCCGGTTCGTCACTGGGTATTTGGCGAAGTATAGATCGGATACTTGCACCTTTTTTTTTGTCACCGAATAAAGATAGCGGCCGCCCGGTATGAGGATGTACTGCGCTCCCGGTTCGACGGTGCTTTGTAAGACATCCGGCAAAGATTGGGGAATTGCTGGTGTCTCTATTCGTCTCATGCCTACTTCTATGGATATATTACGAAGCTTAATTACCGGTGTTTTTTCGGTAATATCTGCGGTTTCACCGAGCAACTCAACCACTTCACCGGCTTTCCGTAGCAACTCTCGACCCGCATCGGGATTTCTTGAAACAAATTCCTGTGCAACCGCTACAGCCTGGCGGCTGCCAATGGTTTTGAGACAATCGAGAAGATAATTCTGCCTGTTCGGAGTCATCGAAGCATCCTCCAGCAACAACTCCCTGAATGGTTTAACCGTCTGAACCGGAGGTGCCAAAACCAAACGTTTCAAAAAAGTCAGCGACTCCTGATCGAGCGAGGCGCTTTTTTCCACCTCAAAAAAAGCACGGATGAACTTCTCGTACAGTCCGGTGTTCGCTTGGGCCATCAGAAACAACAACGGTTCGTCCCACCACGAATCGCCGACAAATCCGGCAAGGCGTTTCAAGCGCTCATCGGCATCGGCATCTTCCCTCGTGGCAAGAATCTGCGAAGCCGCCAGATATTCACGGAAGGTCTTGTGGCGAAACTGATACTTCGACCCCGCAACATCGAGCACCGACATCCGCTCGACCATGTTTTCACATACCTTCTTCGCCGAATGGTTGCGATACTGAAATGAAAGATGATCGATGACATCCTGCATCTGAAGATGCAAGGCATCCTTCTCGACCGTTTCTTCCCTCGGTTCACGCTCCTGAATCCAGAGCGAAACCGGAGCCAGCACCTTTCTCGACTCCTCGGCAGGCAAAATCGGCTCTTGCTTCTTTTCGCTTTCACGGTAATAGAGCAGGTAATCGAGCGCGATGCGATACAGCTCCTCGCGCCGACGCGGCAACGTGCCGCTCTCTTTCCAGAGCAATGCCATGAGCTGCAACATCAGGGGAATTCCCGCAAGCGCTTTCAAACCCTTGTGATCCGGGCGCGAGAGATATTCGATGAGCGCTTGCGCTTTCTCTGTTGCCACGCTTTCACGCTCACTTTTCGCGCTATCTTGAGACAAAGCCGCCTTGAACCATTTTTCCAGAAACTCCCGCTGCTGCGATTCGTTGAACCGTTTGACATAAGCGCTTCTTTTTTCGATCAAAAGCGCTTTCCTCTCTTCAGCGGCATAGCCCTTGTCGCGCGACGTCAGGACGAAAAACGCTCTACTCCAGGTTTTCGCGGCATAGCTGATCCAGCGGCAAACCTCGACTCGTTGCGATTTATCGCCGATCTCGTCGAGGCCATCGAGCAACACGAGCGTCCGGTCTTGCTTCAGCCTCTCGTCAAACCATGATGCTTCGAGATTGATGTGTGGTTGAAACTGCTCGGCAAGTTTCTGGGGAAGGCTTTTGCTCTTCTCGTCACCAGCTTTCATTGCATTCAATGGCAGATAGCTGATTTTCAACGGCTTGGAGAACCCGCGTAAAACCAGCTTGCTGTTCAATGCGAAATGCTTGATGATCGTGGTTTTGCCTGCGCCCGGCTCACCGATGACGAGAAGCATTCGCGATTTTCCGTCCACCGCTTTTGTGAGAGCGCTGTCTGGGGTTTCAAAAGATCGTTCGCCGCTCATTCGCTGTACGCGCTCCTGCTCGAACGCCTTCTCGATCACCCGTTCCGCCTCTTCAAGATCGAGCGGCACGAACGTCTGCATCAGATCGACCGACTCCGAATCGCCTTTCACCCCCGGCA
The DNA here is from genome assembly GCA_903901395.1 of uncultured Chlorobiales bacterium. Lineage (GTDB taxonomy): Bacteria > Bacteroidota > Chlorobiia > Chlorobiales > Chlorobiaceae > Chlorobaculum. The sequence continues at coordinate 3,720 of CAIUQW010000446.1, forward strand.
TCCCAAGAATGGTACTCTTGCCCAGCTCCTCCTTCAGGCGCTCCCGGTAGCGCTCTTCGTTGCTCCAGGCTTGATCGGACTTTTTACGATCCTCATGCTTTTCAACAGCCTCCGTCTCGGCAATTTTCTTTTTGCCTGCGTCGATGTTGCGCTTGCGATACTGGAAAATTCCAAAACCCAAACTCAGAGCACCAAATATCGCTGCCGCTGGCAGATAATCGGCAATTCCCTTTTCAGCCGTTTTCCCGGCAGCCTGAACCGCCGGAGACACGGCAGGCTCCGCCGCAAACGCGGTTCCTGCCAGACAAGCAAGCATCGCAATGCAGCACGCAATCCGAAGCGCTTTGAAGATGGGTATGAAAAGTCGCCGCATAATTCAGGG
>CAIUQW010000447.1 GCA_903901395.1 uncultured Chlorobiales bacterium
AGCCGTAGTCGAGCAGGCGCTTGGCGATGTCGAGCGTGCGGACGCCGTGCTCCTTCTTCTGGCGGTCGCCCGACAGGCAGAACTCGTGCATCACCGGGCGCGGGTAGGGCAGCGCGTAGTGTTCGACGAGGCGTTGGAGCAGGTAGTTGGCGTTGATGATGGCGTTCTCCGACACGCGGCGCAGCCCCTCCGCGCCGAGCATCCGTATATAAGTATAGGCGCGCACCAGCACCGAGAAGTTGCCGTAGAAGTTCATCATGCGCCCGATGCTGTCCGGCTTGCCGCCGTTCAGGCGGTAGCGAGTCTCTCCATTCTCTTCATACTTCTCGACCACCGGCACCGGCAGGAACTCCACGAGCCGCTCGCTGACGCCGACCGGGCCGCTGCCGGGGCCGCCGCCGCCGTGGGGCGCGGAGAAGCTCTTGTGCAGGTTGTAGTGCATCACGTCGAAGCCCATGTCGCCGGGGCGCGTGATGCCGAGCAGGGCGTTCATGTTCGCGCCGTCCATGTAGAGCAGGCTGCCGTTGCCGTGCACCAGCTTTTCGATTTCGGGAATCTGCTTCTCGAAAATGCCGACCGTGTTCGGATTGGTGAGCATCAGGGCAGCGACTTCGCTGTCGAGTTTGGCGCGCAGGTCATCCATGTCGGTGCAGCCCGAAGCGTCGCACTTGACCGAGACGCACTCATAGCCGCCGAGCGCCGCCGAGGCCGGATTGGTGCCGTGGGCCGAATCCACGACAAGCAGCTTGTGGCGCTGGTTTCCGAGCTTTTCGTGATACTTCTTGATGAGCAGAATGCCGGTCAGCTCGCCATGCGCACCCGCCGCTGGTTGCAGCGTGACCGCCTTCATGCCCGCGATCTCCTTGAGCATCTCCGCCAGCTCGTACATGAGCTGCAACGCTCCCTGCGAGGTCGATTCCGGCTGCATCGGGTGCATGGATGCGAATCCCGGCAGGTCGCAGGTATAGTCGTTGATCTTGGGATTGTACTTCATGGTGCAACTGCCCAGCGGGTACATGTTCTTGTCAACGTGATAGTTGAGGTTCGAGAGGCGCACGAAATGGCGCACCACCTCGCCCTCCGGCATCTCCGGCAATTCGGCGGGCGCTTTGCGCAGGAATTTCGACGGCAGCAGCTCATCCGCCGGGCGAGCGGGAATGTCGAGCGGCGAGAGGCAGAAGCCCTTGCGACCGCTGCGGGAAAGGTCAAAGATCAGTTGTTCTTTCATGGAGTGGCCAAGTTATGACAGGCTTTCAGCACACGCCAGCGCAAAGCGCCGCAACCTGCACGGATTAAAGGTGTTCCCGGTCGAACGATTTTGCCGGAAGGTACGCAATATACGCATTTTGGCGCGGGTGTAAAGAGGACAGGGCAGAAGAGTTTGCGGGGCGGAGGGATGAAGGGTTTGCATAGTTCAGGGCTAATTGCTCATGTCTCAGAGTTGGCTATTGACCTACAGCTCACTGGATTCAAGGAGTTTTTCTGCTTGATCGAGAAATGCGGCAAGCTCGCTCCAGCTGCCTTTAACCTTCGAGCGCCATTCTTCAATCGGTCTGACCATCGTAAGCGCTCTGGCGTCTTGCGACAGTTTTTCCAACTCGGGGACGACCTTGTTTTGCTCGCGCAGGTAGTATTGACCCCATTGGGTAAACGCCAAAATCCACATTGAAATCACCAGTGCGTCATTCCTGCGCGTCCAATCACTGGTGCTGGCAAGGGGCTGTTGGACGATCCGCCGCTGTTGCCTCAGTATCTCCTGCAACGACTTCAGACTTACTTGCCGTCTCTCGGGGCTACTGTAGGCGAAGAGGAACGCTGTGACGTTGGTCATCTGACCTTCACGTGCTCGGTCAAAAAGCCGAGGCGAGTACATTAATTGCGGCCGCAGCAAAGAAGTCAGCTCTTGAACCCATATTTCGCAGGCATCATCGGTATTGGCACGTTCATTCTGCAACAACGGAAAGATAACATCCTGGGATATCCACGGCTCAGCCCAACCCAATTGCCGCATATGCCCGCGCATGGAATCAACTAGGCGTTTCAGTTCGTCCGCAGGAATCGTTTGCGGTAGCCCTTCATGTAGCGTCGCGACCAACCCTTTGAAGATTTCAGCTTTGTTCGGATTATTTTGTGCCGCATGATGAACCATCCAGCCCAAAACCTGCACCTGCTCAGGATAGGAAAGGGCTGCAAGTAACTCTTGCACAGCGGCGAGACCTTCTGGCTTTTCCAGCAGCATCTCAATCGCGTTCAGACCCAGCCACTTCAACAGACCGCTGCTACTCTGAACGAGAAGGTTTCGTTGCACCTCATTGATATCGAACTCAACCGACAGGGAAATTTCACTGACGATCTGGCTTAACAAGGAACGCGCCAACACGTTAGAAACTTCAAGTTCTCCAGTCATGCTGGTTATCCGGGCTTCGGTGATTTTCAGCAAAGCATCAGGAACATACCGCCAAAGATACTTGATGGAAAAGTACTGAGCCCAAGTAAGGGCTGCGTACTTCGTCGGATGGCAAAGGTGATTTGGATGATAGGGAGTATGTAGCAAATCATCGAGCGTTTGCTGAAAAAGTTGAGCATCCATGACAGCCAATTCTTTATCCACTTTGTCATAGGTGCAGATGAATGATTCATCGAGATACTCCTTCAGGAATTTTAGAAAGCCATGCTCGGAATCAAGCTCACGAAAGTGGCTGGCCTCGTTACGAGAATGCGCGAGCACTTCCCCGAGAAACTCCCAGGTCGCCGTGAAGTTCGCGAAGTCGCCAGCCTGCTTTTCAAGGACATTGTTCAGACCTGATGTCTCGGACTGAGAGAGTGAGTTATCCATAAGCAGGTTCAGTGTTACCATGCGCTCCTTTAACAACGTGCCGCTCAAGCCTTGCAGTGACGGTTCGTCAGCCCATACGTTCAACACGTCGCCAGCACAGGGCTTGTCGAGGAAGCTTAACGGCTCGTAGCGTCGCTGTTGCGGTTGATTTTCAGTGGAGTCGAAAAGAAGCTCCATAACCGGACTCTGTGTATTGCCTTCATCTTGCATCGCGTCAGCTTCTTTCACCAACTCAGCCTTGTATTGTTCAACTTGCAACAGAACATCGGAAGGAATCGGAGTGACCAGCAGCGGGAAATTCTCAGCAGCGGACTGAAACGAGTTGGATAGGTTGAAACCCGCAACAGGCAGATTGTCCTTGCCCACGATCAGGATGTAACGGTCATGCAGTCGGCCTTCTTTCAGCCCGTAAATTCGCAGCTTGATGCGTTTCAGTAGGTGGCGGTTGCACTCACAGTTTGCCAGCAAATTGTCAACCCCGCTCGGGGTAGGTTTGTTTGATTCGCACAACATGGCTTCGCTCGGTCTGGATTGCTTAGGGAGTGACCTGAAAACGATGTAGTCGGACTTATCTGCCGCACAAATCAACAACAGACCTAAGCCAGCGTCCTCGAAATAGGGATCGAAAATGACGACTTGATGCTGCTGATATTTGGCCAAAAGCGCCCTGAACCACTCAGCAAATTTTAACCGACCTTCGGGGTCGCCCTTGCCCCAACGCAGGAAGAACCGCCCCTCCGACTTTGGTGGATGGAGGCGCGCAAAAAGAGATACGATATCTCGATTAGCCGGAACCCAAGTTTCTGCCTCACGGCTGCTAATGTGGTTGGTGGATTCAGTATTACCGCGATTGATCGTTAAGGCTGCCTTCGTACGTGTTGACTGAGCAGGCCGAATAGTTTTTTCCAGCCAGTCGAACTTGACCGGGCTGTCCCCATGAACCAAAACATGACTTTGAAAATGCCACTCCCGAACATACCCGATCCGCCACCGGCAACACAGCATTCCCTCGCGGGGATGCCCATCACGAAATCCGAAAACCTCCAGTTCAGTACTGTCGATCATAGCACGCAACTGGTCACTTAGCTCGAATTTGCACTCGAACACTCCTTCCGTATTGCGTTCTGATGTGGTAATGCCCGAATAGATGACCTGGCTGCCGTTCATGATGCACAGGCGGAACTGGAAATTGCTGAAATTCGGTACCTGCTGCGGATTGAATCGAGCGAGCAAGGCAGGCGGATCATCTTCCCAGCTCACGCTCAACAAGGAACGCTCTTGATCATCAAGTGCGGGAAAAACCAATAGCTCAAGATCGCCGAACCGAACAGCATCTATACCACCGAAGTCCAAACCAGTATCTGCGTTTATTTGCTTGATCACCGATTCGGTCAATCCAACGCTGTAGTTATGATCTAAGCGGAACAAGGCGACTTTGTTGGTCTGAACGATTGATGCACTGAAAGCACCACCACCTCCATGTGGGCTGGACGGCGAGTGCCGATCATATGCGTCGCGATTGAGCAGGTAGGCCACGGGACGATAGGCCAGGTTATCAGTGGCAAGCAAGGTCGCTCCAAATCGCCTTTTCAAATTGAGAGAGAACTTGAGATTCAGGTCTTCACTAATGGCCGAAATACTCTGTCCTGTCGTCATTTGTCTCAGTATGTCCGTGCAGTGATAGCTTGGGACGTAAAGGTTGAGCCGGACAAGCTGCGCTTGAATTTCTCCGAAGGTGTGAAAGTCGTCATCTTCGCTGGCGTACCAACTATTACTGGAATAGTTGTAAGGAAGCATACGGCCATAGACAATGCGATTTTCAATTGATTGTTCCGACTTGATCTGCAATATCCAGAGCTGCAAGGCGCAGGGATGGGCATCTTTTGAGAAAAGGCGTGCCAACCGGTCGTCTTTGAGAAGGTCTTCAAGTGCAAGAGTAATTGATCCACTGGTATTTTTCCGCATTTTCATCTTTTTGCCAATGCATGAAGGTTGTTGGACGTTACTGAACACATTAAGTTACTCTGTATTTCAGGAATTTTTTCGACATAAAGATGTAGTATGAACATTCGTGTTTCACGCGACATCATACCGCTGGGTGAATTCAAGACGGGCATTTCAACCTGCCTTAAACAAGTTCAGGCGACAGGTCATCCGCTGATTATCACTCAAAACGGCAGACCCGCTGCTGTCCTGCTTTCACCCGAAGAATGCGATAACCTGATGTACAGAAAACAGTTTATCGAATCCATCGAGCAAGGGCTGATAGCGGCAGAGGCCGGAGAAGTGTACGGAACCGATGAGGTGAGCGCGAGACTGGCAGAAAAAAGAGCTGCCAGAAAACCATAACCAAACGGGCCTGTTCAGAAAAGAGTGTACACAGCTGGTTTTCAAACCGAAACCCGTCCTTTGAAATTTTATGGGCAATGTTCTGCATGGCCAGGTAAATCAGTTTGATGATCGATTCGTCGTTCGGAAATGATCACTTGGTTTTCAGTACTTTGCGCAGTGAGCGGAGCAGCGGCTCGCCCAGCTGACCGGCGCGACCTCCCGCCGGGAACGCCCTCAGCTTTTTCGCGGTTCTGAAGTCCAGTTGCCTGACGCCTCCCCGGTTATCCTCCGAAACGGGGTTGCAGAGGTAAAAGAATTGTGTATATTAGCAGTCAAATCCGTACACTGCCGACTTTAACGGTGCTTTATCTTGTATGAACACGGTCAACAACATGCTTCTTCTTACGCTATCGCTAACAGGCCTTACCTGCCTGAGGGGGAGCGCATTGTAGTTTTGTTGACTGCACGGAATCCGATTTTCAAAGCCGCAATCCTCTCAGGGTAAGCGGCTTTTTTTCGTTACGGGACTTTATTATCAAAGAGATCAACAGGAGACTCGTCATGAGTACTATGAATTACCGGAAATATGCATCCTATCAGCCGGTCGGTCTGAAAGACAGAACCTGGCCGGACAAGACCATCACCCAGGCGCCGATCTGGTGCAGCGTTGACTTGCGCGACGGCAACCAGGCGCTGCCGATTCCGATGAGCGTCGATGAGAAGGTGGAGTTTTTCAAACTGCTGGTCTCCGTTGGCTTCAAGGAGATCGAGGTGGGCTTTCCCTCCGCGTCGGCCACGGAGTTCGCCTTCGTGCGCA
>CAIUQW010000448.1 GCA_903901395.1 uncultured Chlorobiales bacterium
GCTCTGTGGAGCCGGAGGCGGCGCGGCCTGTTTTTCCAATGCGCTGCGAAGCCGGTTGATCGACCGCACCAGCAGGAACACAGCGAAGGCCATGATCAGAAAACCGATGAGCGCATTGACGAAGAGGCCGTAGTTGAGCGTCACCGCTCCCGCCTTTTTGGCTTCCGCAAGCGCCAGGTAGGGACCGGCTTGCGCGCCCTCTCTCAGCACGATGAAGAGATTCGAAAAATCGACGCCCTTCAGAAGCAGACCGAGGGGAGGCATCATCACATCGTTGACCAGCGAATTGACCAGCGCGCCGAACGCGCCGCCGATGATGATGCCGACAGCCATATCGACCACGTTGCCCTTGAGGGCGAACTCCCTGAACTCTTTCAGCATAGTCGTCGTTGTTTGATTTTCGATTGATTCAGCATTTTTGAAGAATAAGGTTTTCACGGGAAGTAAAGAAAATATCGGCCTTAATTTGACATTAGAGTATTTTTTATTACAATGAACACTCATGTCCATGTTGAACCCGCGCGAATTCATCCAAAATAGCTGGCACCTCTGATCCTGACGTAGTCGATCACGTCATTACGTGGCGTAACAGAGATACAGCTATCAGGTAGTTTGAATGTTAAATCGTTTCCAGGATATTCAAATATCAGCACTCATCGATTGATGGAGCATACTATACCTACAGATTCATTGAAGCAGCAACTCGAAAAAGCAACCGGCAATAATTACGCCTGCTGCTATCAATGCGGCAAATGCACCGCCGGATGTCCCGCTGGCGGCTTCATGGACAATCCTCCCGCGCGGATCATGCGCCTCGTTCAGGCCGGTTACGTCGAGGAGGCGATGCAGAGCGACTCGCTCTGGTACTGCATCGGCTGCATGACCTGCACGGCCCGCTGCCCTCAGAACATGGAGATCGCTGGAACGATGGATGCCATCCGGGAGATGGCGCTCAGAAGCGGCATCGTTTCGTCTGACAAGTCCAAAAAGCTGGTAACGGCGTTCCATACCTCGTTCCTGAACACGGTGCGCAAAAGCGGACGCTTGCAGGAGCTGGCGCTTGTCAACAGCTACAAGCTTCGCACCCGCACATTCCTGCAGGACGCGGGCGCGGGCATCAAGATGATGAAGCAGGGCAAGATCAATCCGGTGACCGCCTTCACCTCGAAAGAGACCGTCGAGCACAAGGAGCAGATCGAGAAGATTTTCCAGATCGCCGAAGGCGAAAATCACTCCGCCGCGCCCAGGCGCAAGCCGACGAAGCGTGTCTTCAAGGCGGACGAGCCGGTCAGAATCACCTCCGGCATGACCATCGGCTACTATCCCGGCTGCTCGCTCTCCGGCACGGCGAAGGATTACGATATTTCCATCCGCAAGATGTGCGACCGTCTCGGCATCAGGCTTCACGAGATCGAGGACTGGAATTGCTGCGGCGCGAGTTCGGCTCACGCCACTAACCACAAGCTTTCGGTGCTTCTGCCCGCCAGAAACCAGGCGCTGGCCGACCAGCAGGGTTTCGACTACGTGCTCGCCCCCTGCGCCGCCTGCCTGAACCGCCAGGTGACCGCTCGCAAGGCGCTCTTGGAGTCCGAGGAGCTTCGCGCCGAACTGAAAAGCGTAATGGGAAGCGACACCGAGTGCAAGGCTCGCTATATCGGCGTCATGCAGCTGCTCGAAGGCATGGGTCCGGAAGAGATCAAAAAGCGGGTCACCCACCCGCTCAAGGAGTTGCCGCTCGCCTGTTATTACGGCTGCCTGCTGGTGCGTCCGTTCGACGCGATGGGCTACGACGATCCGGAGAATCCAACCAAGATGGAGGCGATCATCGCGGCGCTTGGCGCCAAGCCGGTTGACTGGGCCTACAAGGTCGAGTGCTGCGGTGCGGGTCTGACGATGGCGCAGCAGGAGATGATCGAGGACTTGACCCACAAGATCGCCAAAAATGCCACCGTCAACGGCGCTGGCGCGTTCGTCGTGGCCTGTCCACTCTGCCACACCAACCTCGACATGCGTCAGGAGGGTATGCGCAAACGCTACAACGACATCAGTTCGATGCCGGTGTACTACATTTCCGACCTGGTCGCGATGGCGTGCGGCGCGAGTTCTGAAGAGGTGGCGCTCGACAAGCACTTCGTACCGGCAACCGCCATGGTCAGAAACCAATAATTTGCGCCGGGCGTATGAAAAGAAGATATATTTGTCGTTATCTTCAGGTCGTTTGTCCATCCGGCATCGGCAAGTCCCGTCATCCGGCGGGAGTACTCTACTGATCGGCTGATACCTGCTTCAGCTTCCTGTTTTTTTCATGATGACGAGCTGAAGAAAAAGGTGATTGGCCGTGACGGAAATCTCTCATTCGCAACGATTGAAACGCACTGCTGTTCACAGCGGTATACGGGACTGACTGTCCCCATAGTCTCTGGCGGTACGCGGCGTTTTTCGCTCCTGTGCCGGAAATATCATAAACTCAGTACTTCAGGATGGCAAAAATAGGCGTTTTCGTTTGTCACTGCGGTGAAAATATCGCCTCGATGGTCGATACGGGCACTCTTGTCAAAGCAATGTCCGACCATCCAGGCGTAGCGATCTGCAACGAGTATAAATATTTTTGCTCCGATCCGGGCCAGGAGACGGTCAAGCGCGCCATCAGGGAGCACAACCTGACGGGCGTCGTCGTGGCGGCCTGTTCGCCACGGATGCACGAGACGACCTTCCGCAAGGCGTGCGCCGAGGCCGGTCTCAACCCATACATGCTCGAACTGGCCAACATCCGCGAGCAGTGCTCCTGGGTGCATTCGGAGAAGAATCAGGCCACGAGCAAAGCCATCGAGATCACCCGCTCGCTGGTCGAGAAGGTGAAACGCAACAACGAGCTGAAGCCGATCTCCGTGCCGGTCACGCGCCGTGCGCTGGTCATCGGCGGCGGCATCGCGGGCATCCAGGCGGCGCTCGACATCGCCGGGGCGGGACGCGAAGTGGTGCTGGTCGAGCGGGAACCCTCGATTGGCGGCCACATGTCGCAACTTTCCGAGACCTTCCCGACGCTCGACTGCTCGCAGTGCATCCTGACGCCGCGCATGGTGGAAGCGATCCAGCACCCGAAGATCACCGTCATGACCTACTCTGAAGTGGAAGAGGTGGAGGGTTACATCGGCAACTTCACGGCAAAAATACGAAAGAAAGCCCGTTACGTCGATATGAGCAAGTGCACCGGTTGCGGTGACTGCATCCAGAAGTGTCCGGTCAAAAAGATTCCAAGCGAATTCGAATGCGGCCTCGGCAAGCGCACGGCGATTTATACGCCATTCGCGCAGGCCGTGCCCAACGTACCGGTGATCGACAAGAGCCGCTGCACCTACTTCAAGAACGGCAAATGCAAAATCTGCGAGAAGTCCTGCCAGATCGACGCCATCGACTTCGAGCAGCAGGAGAGCGTGGAAACTTTCGAGTTCGGCGCGATTGTGGTGGCTACCGGCTTCCAGATTCAGGACACGAGCGTTTACGGCGAATATGGCTACGGCAAGTACAAGGATGTGATTACCGGCTTGCACTTCGAGCGTCTCGCTTCGGCCAGCGGACCGACCGCAGGCAAAATACAGCGTCCGTCGGACGGCAAGGAGCCGGAGACGGTCGTCTTCATTCAGTGCGCCGGTTCGCGTGACCCGTCGAAAGGCGTAAAATACTGCTCCAAGATTTGCTGCATGTACACGGCAAAACACGCCATGCTCTACACGCACAAGCACCACGGCAGCAACAGCAAGATTTTCTATATGGACATCCGCGCCGCGGGCAAAGGGTATGACGAGTTTACCCGCCGCGCCATCGAGGAGGATGGAGCCGACTACCTGCGTGGCCGCGTCAGCAAGGTGTTCGAAGAGAACGGCAAGCTGATCGTGCGCGGCGTCGATACGCTGCTCGGCAAGCCGGTCGAAGTAGCTGCCGACATGGTGGTGCTCGCCACGGCCATGACGCCACAACCCGACGCCAAGCAGTTCGCCAAACGCATCGGCATTGGCTACGACGAGTATGGCTTCTACAACGAGGCGCACCTGAAGCTTCGCCCGGTCGAGACGGCCAAGGCGGGCATCTACCTCTGCGGAGCGTGCCAGTCGCCAAAGGACATTCCCGACTCGGTCGCCCAGGCTTCGGCGGCGGCGGCCAAAGTGCTCGGACTCTTCAGCCGCGAGCAGCTCGAACGCGAGCCTGTCGTGGCGGCAGTCGGTGAGACGACCTGCGCCGGATGCTGGGGCTGCGTCTATGCCTGCCCGTACAACGCGATTGAAAAGAAGGACATCACCGACCGGAACGGCAACCTCATCAAGCAGGTGGCGAGCGTCAATCCCGGCCTCTGCCAGGGTTGCGGCACCTGCGTGACCTTCTGCCGCTCGAACAGCATCGATCTGGCCGGATTCACCGAGAAGCAGATATTCGCCGAAGTGATGGCGCTCTGACGATACGTCAAGCGCCGTAAAAGATAAACGTAATCAACCAAGCGACCGAATCAGCCGATGAGCGAACCATTCGAACCGAAAATAGTGGCTTTTGTCTGCACCTACTGCACTTACGCGGGGGCGGATCTCGCAGGCACGAGCCGTCTGAAATACGCGCCGAACGTCAGGATCGTGCGTCTCCCCTGCACCGGACGCATCAGCCCGATGTTCATCCTCAAGGCTTTGCAGAAAGGGGCCGACACGGTGCTCGTCAGCGGCTGCCATCCCGGCGACTGCCACTTCACGGCAGGCAACTACCATGCCCGCCGCCGCTGGACGGTCTTCCGCGCCCTGCTCGCCTTCACCGGCATTCCCGAAGAGCGCATCCGCTTCTCGTGGGTCAGCGCCGCCGAGGGGGCCAAGTTCGCCGAAATGATCAACGAAATCACTGAACAGACTCGCAAGCTCGGCCCGTTCACGCAGTACCAAGAGCTTCAGAAAGTCATCGAAACCCAGTCGACCTATTAATCAATGGGAATACAGGAACAATACAGAAGTGAAGCGGCAGCGCTGCTCTCGTCGGGCGAGGTGAAGCTGGTGATCGGCTTCGGCGAAGGTTCGACCGCCGACCGTCGCCGTCCGCTCTTCGCCCGCACGCCGGAAGAGGCGCAGAAGTTCGTGCTCGACGCGGCCTGCATTGCGAACCTCTCGACCTATCTCGTCACCGAAGGACTCCTTTCGGACGGCAAGAAGGTGGCGGTTTTCCTCAAGCCGGACGGCATCCGCAGCGTCAATATTCTCATCTCCGAAGCGCAGTTGAAGCCGGATCAGGTGGTGATCCTCGGATACGCCATCGACAAGGCAGAGATTACGGCGCTTGAAGGACGTAATATTTCGGATTTCAGCCTCGGCGAAGAGATCAGAAGCCACACGCCGCCGCCACACATTTTGCAGGAGGCCGAGCGGATCGAAGAGATGAATCCGGCGGAGCGCTTCGAGTTCTGGAAAGCGCATTTCTCGAAGTGCATCAAGTGCTACGCCTGCCGACAGGTCTGCCCGATGTGCTACTGCCGCCGCTGCATCGTTGACGTCAACCAGCCGCAGTGGGTCAGCACCTCGTCGCACACCCTCGGCAACTTCGAGTGGAACATCGTCCGCGCCTTCCACCTTGCCGGGCGTTGCGCGGCCTGCGGAGCGTGCGACCGCGCCTGCCCGGTGAACATTCCGCTCAGGCTCGTCAACTACCGCATGGGCAAAGAGGTGATCGACGCCTTCGATTACTGCGCTGGCGAAAACAGCAGCCAGAAACCGGTGCTCGCGAGCTTCAAGCAGGACGACCCCGAGACCTTCATTCTTTAAAGCATCCGGACAAGCATGACCAGAATACTTCTCAGGAACAAACTCGACGACTGCATCGCCGCGTGGCAGAAAGCCGGATTCAGCGTGTTCGCGCCGGTCAGGCAGCACGAGATGAGCAGCTTCGGCGAGGTGCAGAAAGCCAGCGACATGGCCTTCGACCTCGTGCTGCCCGAGCGCACCATCAAGGATCACTTCTTCCCGCAGACCGAGCCGCTCATCAAATACAAGATCGGCAAGCAGCAGATCGACAGCGAAACCATGACGCCGCCCGACCGCAAGCGCGTCTTCTTCGGCGTTCGTCCCTGCGACGCCTCGGGTCTGGCGATTGACGATCCGCTCTTCGGCTGGGACTACAAGGACGACTACTGGTTCAGGCGGCGCGACAACTCGGTGATCGTCACGATTGTCTGCACGGAGGCGGATGACTTCTGCATGTGCACCTCGGTGAAACTCTCTCCGGAGAGCGACAAAGGCGCGGACGTGATGCTCCGCCCGCTGGCGAACGGCGCTGGCTGGCAGGTTGAGGCGGTGAGCGAGCGCGGCACGGCGCTTCTTGAGACGATCCCCTCGCTCCTGCAGGAGAATTCGGAACCGACCGCTCCCGTGCCGCAGGTTGCCGAAAAATTCGATCTCGAAAAGGTGATGGAGTGGCTCGCCAGCAAGGAGAACTTCGAGAGCCAGTTCTGGAAGGATATCTCCCTGCGCTGCGTCGGCTGCGGAAGCTGCACCTTCCTCTGCCCCACCTGCCACTGCTTCGACATCCAGGACGAGGGCGACACCTACGCGGGCATCCGCCGCAAAAACTGGGACAGCTGCTCCTTCTCGCTCTTCACGATGCACACCTCCGGCCACAACCCGAGGAACACGCAATCGACCCGCTGGCGTCAGCGCATCATGCACAAATTCAACTACTATCGCGGCAAGTTCGGCGTCAACAGTTGCTCCGGCTGCGGCCGCTGCACCCGCCAGTGCCCGGTGGACATGGGTATTACCGAAACTCTGCAAGCGATTTCAAATTTACCGAGGTGACACAAGACCGATTCCATACCCACGACATGATCTACAGCCCGTTCCCGATGCGGGTCGTGTCGAAGCGCGCCGAAGCTCCCGGCGTCAATACGCTCAAGCTCGAATTCGTCAAAGAGGAGGATCACGAGTTCTTCAAGCAGAACTACAAGACCGGCATGTTCGGCCTCTACGGCATCTTCGGCGAGGGCGAAAGCACCTTCTGCGTCGCCAGCCCGGAGACCCGCAAGGATTACATCGAGTGCACCTTCCGCCAGTCGGGGCGCGTCACTTCGACGCTCGCCAATGTGGATGCGGGCGACATCGTGACCTTCCGAGGCCCCTACGGCAACCGCTTCCCGATCGAGCAGTTCGAGGGCAAAAACCTGCTCTTCATCGCAGGCGGCATCGCCCTGCCCCCGACGCGCAGCGTCATCTGGTCATGTTTGGATCAGCGGGAGAAGTACAAGGATGTGACGATTGTCTACGGCGCGAGAACCGTGGCCGATCTGGTCTACAAGGACGAACTCGACGAGTGGAAAAAGCGTGACGACGTGCGCCTCGTGCTGACGGTCGATCCCGGAGGCGAAACCCCGGACTGGCAGGATCACGTCGGCTTCGTGCCGACGGTGCTGGAGCAGGCCGCCCCGTCGCCGGAGAACACGATTGCTGTGCTCTGCGGCCCGCCGATCATGATCAAGTTCACGCTTGTAGCGCTCCAGAAACTCGGCTTCACGGCGGAAAACGTTTACACAACGCTCGAAAACCGCATGAAATGCGGCGTCGGCAAATGCGGCCGCTGCAACGTGGGTTCGGTTTATATCTGCAAAGAAGGCCCGGTATTCACCGCCGCCGAAGTGCAAGCCATGCCGCAGGCGGATTTGTGATGGACGGCGTGGACTGACACTGACACGAATCCTGTAGGGACAGCCCTCGCGGCTGCCCAACGCATTGTGCAGAACACAACAAAGGGAGCCTCGCCGCTCCCTTTTCTGTTTTATTCTTCGACCACGTTGTCCACAGCGTCCATTGCGTCCACGCTGTCCACGAAATGCCACGCTTCTTCGTAGGGGCGACCGGCCGGTCGCCCCTACAACAACACACCGCCCCTACAGAACCACCGAACGCTCATCGAAACAACCTCGAAAACCAGCCGTTTCCCTTTTTCATTCTCTTCTGCAATGCCGCCAGATTATTCTTCATCGTAATCGTCTCGGGATGCGATTCACCCAATGATCGCTCACAAATCTGCACAGCTCGCCGGTAGAGCGGCTCGGCTTCGGCGTATTTGCCTTGGGCATAAAGCAATGCCGCCAGATTGTTGAGGCTCGTCGCCACATACGGATGTTCTCTTCCCAGCTGCTCTTCCACAATCCCCAGCGCGCGGCGGTACAACGGCTCGGCTTCTCCGTACTTACCCTGCGCATACAGCAATCCCGCCAGATTGTTGAGGCCCTGCGCGACATCGGGATGTTCGCCACCAAGCTGCTCTTCCCATATTTTCAACGACCGACGGTAGAGCGCCTCGGCTTCGGCGTACTTGCCTTGCTCATCAAGCAATCCCGCCAGATTGTTGAGACTTGTCGCCACAGAGGGATGATCGCCTCCAAGCTGCTCTTCCCTGATTTTCAACGACCGCCGGTAGAGCGGCTCGGCTTCGCCGTACTTGCCTTGGGCATAAAGCAATGCCGCCAGATTGTTGAGGCTACTGGCGACATCAGGATGCTCGCCACCAAGCTGCTCTTCGCATATCTTCAGCGCTCGACGGTAGAGCGGCTCGGCTTCGGCGTACTTGCCTTGGTCATCAAGCAATGCTGCCAGATTGTTGAGGCCCTGCGCGACATTAGGATGATCGCCGCCAAGCTGCTCTTCCCTGATCTTCAGTGCTCGCCGGTACAGCGGCTCGGCTTCGGCGTACTTGCCCTGCGCTTTCAACAATCCCGCCAGATTGTTGAGGCTCGTCGCTATAGAAGGATGCTCACCACCAAGCTGCTCTTCCTTGATCTTCAGCGCTCGCCGGTAGAGCGGCTCGGCTTCGGCGTACTTGCCTTGGGCATAAAGCAATAGCGCCAGATTGTTGAGGCTCGTCGCCACAGAGGGATGTTCGCCGCCAAGCTGCTCTTCCCTGATCTTCAGCGCTCGCCGGTAGAGCGGCTCGGCTTTTGAATAGAAGGCTCGACCATGATAATACACGCCCATACTGTTGAGCAGAGTAGCGGTTTCCTCCGATGGTTCGCTTTCTACTGCAATCTTTTCCGCATGAGCCAACAGTTGTTCACATTCCGGCCAGCAAGCTGGATTATTATAGCCTTCATCAGGAAACTGCTTGCTCAGAACGCCAAGCATGATCCCTCGATAACGAGAGATTGCTTCCTCGCCTGCCCGCTCCTGCGCTACCGGTTGCACGAGGCGGTGGATGGACACATGCTCTGGCTCGACCGATAGCAGAGAATATTTTCTCAATGCCGCGATTGCTCTGTTCAGTATCAATTCATCCTGTAACGCGCCACCATCCTCTTGCGACAAATGTTCACCACAAGCGGCCAGAAGTTTTTTCGGAATCATATCCGGCGCGACAACGGAACAAAGATTCAGAACAGTCACGGCAAGCGGCTCTCTCTCCCTGGCCTTTTCGATGGAAAGAGTGAAGGTTACATCGACCGACTCAGGATGGTCATGTGGCGCGGACTCATCTTTCCTCAATGCAGCGCGGCGGTTTTTATAAAGCTCCAGATACTTTGCGATGCTGACGCCGCTGTTTTCGATGTACGCGCCAGCCTGCTCGAGGGCGAGCGGCAAGCCACCGAGAGCATCCGCCAGCGCTCCGGCATCTGTGTCATGCTCCTGCCCTGTTCGATGCTTCAGGAACGCAATGGATTCCGGCCTTGTCCAAGTCTCGATTTTACGCGGTACGCCAATCTGCCGCCCATCGGGATTCTGCGTGGTAATCAGGATGTGACCACTCGATGCCTGCGGTAGGTAGCTTCTGATGCTTTCATAGTCACATGCGTTATCGAAGATCAGCAGCCATTTTTTCCTGTGGTTGAGTTCATCGCGGACCGCTTTGATAATCACCTCCAGCTCCTGCTCGCCTCGCTCCGGCAAATTGAGCGCCTTTTGGCCAGCGAGCGACGCATAGTCGGTCGCCAGCGACGAAGCATTCTCAGCTCGCAGCCACCAAACCACGTCGTAGTCACCGGCATTTCGATAGCAATACTCATTGGCAATCTGCGACTTCCCGACGCCGCCAAGACCGTGAATGATCTGCTTGTTCGATGAGCCGAACTGCTCGCGAAGTTCAGTGAGAATATCCTCCCTGCCGGTAAAGTTCGGATTACGCTGAAACGGCACATTCCAGCCCGCCAGAAGCGCTCCGGGAAAGCGGGGCTGGCGGGAAACAGCAGATGGCGTGGCTTTTGCACTGCCGGGAAAAACTGGTTCAGTTTCAGGCTTCTGCCGCTTCTTCGTAATGACATGCTCAACCTGCTGAAGCAAAAAGCTCCTTGCCTCATCTTTATCCTTCCGAACCAGATCGATGTAGACAATAGCCTTATGAAGCCCTCGCAGCTCACAATGCTCGATACGAACCGGAATCAACAACCCTTTCTCGCCGGTCGGATCAACCGCAAAAGCTGCCGCCCACTCCGCCAGAGCGTAAACCGACTGCAAATATCGCGGGGACAACACCGCAATGGCGCGATGCGTGCTCTCCAGCGCTCGCTGCATCTCGATCACGAAATTCGACGAGGGATGAAAATCCCACGCCTGAATGATGGTGGAGTACCCCGCATCTTCGAGATGCCAGGCGATCCACTCGGCCCACTGCCGGTCGGCGCTGGTGTAGCTGATGAAAAAATCCTTTTGATCCTGGGGCATACCGTAAAAGGTGGAATGAACGTTTGTTCAGTAAAGATAGCGGGTTTTTACGGTAGCGCAAAGAGTGGACGCAGTGGGCTTGGTGGACAAGGTGGACTTTGTGAAT
Source organism: uncultured Chlorobiales bacterium (assembly GCA_903901395.1). GTDB lineage: Bacteria > Bacteroidota > Chlorobiia > Chlorobiales > Chlorobiaceae > Chlorobaculum. The sequence goes on from CAIUQW010000448.1 coordinate 10,777, forward strand.
AAAACGGATGGCGTTTCGGGGCATTCTCGATTCATAATTCACCATTCATAATTCATAATTCGTATTTTCCGGCACTTTGGAACTCACTGAACACCTGAATACGCGCATGAAACTTATCGTCGGCCTTGGCAATCCTGAACTGAAGCACGCGGGAACGAGGCATAATATCGGATTCGATGTTATCGATCATCTCGCTGGAAGCGCGTCTTTCGCGTCGGGCAAGGGGAATTACCGCTACGCGAAAATCAATGCGCCGGGCGGGCCGCTGATTCTCGTCAAGCCGATGACCTACATGAATCTGTCGGGTCATGCGGTGGTGGCGGCGATGAATTTCTGGAAAATCGGGCGCGAGGAACTGCTGGTGATCTGCGACGATGTCGCCATTCCGCTCGGCACGGTGCGGATGCGGGCGAAGGGTTCGGCGGGCGGGCA
>CAIUQW010000449.1 GCA_903901395.1 uncultured Chlorobiales bacterium
AAAAGGAAGTTTGCCGAAAGCTGAAGATCGTGATGATACAGTTGTGCTGCCAGTAGCCGCTTTGGAGGAAGTCGAGAAAGCGAAACAGCTCGCTTTGCAGAAAACAGAAGAGGCAAGGCGGGCAAATGATGCGGCTGATGAGGCTCGTTTGAAAATAGAGGAAGCGCAGTTGGAGATGGCTGAAGATGCTGCTCAACTTGCGATGGAAGGGAAGGTTGAGTTTGCAAGGGAAAAGTTCACGAAGCTGGTCGCAGAGACTAAAAATTTACGGATACTGTATCTAGGCTATGAATTTTTTCATCGCATCGGTGATCTGGATACTGCGTTTGGAGTTCTTCAAAAATGTCTCACTTTGAGTGGCGCTGAAAGCAGAACAAAAGATACTGCGGCTGTTTTTGGTAACTTAGCAATATTATATAAAACGCGAGGCGAACTTGACCGTGCGGAGGAGCTGCATTTAAAGTCGCTGGCCATTGACGAGGAGTTGGGTTATAAAAAAGGTATAGCAAGCGACTATGGTAATCTTGGTATTTTGTATGGAGTCAAGGGAGATTATAAACAGGCTGAGGAGATGTTTCAGAAATCCTTGGTTATTGAAAAAGCACTCGGTCACAAAAAAGGAATGGCAAGTATATATTGTAGTCTTGCAAATATTTACATAAACCGTGGGGAAGTTGACGAAGCAGAAGAGATGTACGGAAAAGCGTTGACCATTGATAAGGCTCTTGATAGAAAAGAAGGGATGGCCATCGACTATACTAATCTTGGAAACGTTTATATGGTTCGGGGTGATATAGACAGAGCAGAAGAGATGTTTAGTAAGTCATTAGATATTGCTATTTTACTCGCTCATAAAGAGTTGATTGCAAATAACTATGGTCAGATTGGTACCATTTTTCAGATTCGAGGTGATATGGGTCGAGCGAAAGAAATGTTTCAGAAATCATTGATTCTTAATGAGTCTTTTGGATATAAAAAAGGGATGGCTAATGATTTTGTTAACCTCGGTATCATATCCCATGCTCAAGGTGAGTTCGAAGGGGCCGAGAAGATGTTTAAGATGGCGCTAAACATAGAGATGATGCTTGGTTTCAAAGAAGGGATGGCTGATCAATATTTTAACCTTGGAAATGTTTATAAAGCTAAGCGAGATATTGCCACAGCGAAAGAGATGTACGAGAATTCAAAAAATCTTTTCAGAGAAGTTGGCTCACCAAAAGAGAAGGACGTTGAGTCATTTTTGAAAAAGCTAAAAGGCAGCGAGTCATCATCAGACGGTTACTCTCAGAAATAAATAATAATCAAAAGAAGTCCCATGAATCATCGTACATATATCCACAATTTGCGCAGAATAATCGCATTGCTTGTACTCTTTTTCGCGTGCTCGATTCCTGTCCATGCTGCGGACACACCGGAGCCGTTCGCAAAACAGCCGCTGGTTATCAGCCTTGACGATGCGGTTCGGATTGGGGAGCAGCATAACCGGGAGCTGGAGATTGCACGGCTCGACAAGCGGATGGCGGGGCAAAAGGTTCGGGAGTCGTGGGCTGAGGTGCTGCCGCATCTGTCGTCGAACCTGACCTACACGCGCACGCTGAAGCCGTCGGTGCTGTTCCTGCCGATGGGCGCGCTGACCGGCAATCCATCGCTCGGCACGCAGGCAATCGAGATCAGTTCGGACAACTCATCCATCGCGTCGCTCAATCTCAGCCAGAACATCTTCAAGCTCTCGGCCTTCGCGGGCATCAAGGCCGCCTCGCTCGTGCGCAAAATCAGCGACCAGTCGTACCGCCAGTCGAACGCCGAGGTGGTGACTTCGATCCGCCGCGCCTATTACGACGTGCTGATCGCCACCGAAAAGCGCAAGCTGGTCGAGCAGAGCATCGCCCGCTGGGAGGAGGCTCGCAAGGACACCAACGCGCTCTTCCGCCAGGGCGTGGCCGCCGACCTCGATACGCTCAAGGCGTGGCTCTCGGTCGAGAACCTCCGGCCCGACCTG
>CAIUQW010000450.1 GCA_903901395.1 uncultured Chlorobiales bacterium
ATACCCGAGATTTTCAAGCGCGTGCTGCGCCGCCTTGCCCTGAACGTCGAGAATCGAGGGACGAAGGGTCACTTTGATCTTAGCCTTGAATGCCATAAAGATGGTTACGTTGCAAGTTGAGAAGGCCGGAACGACCCGTCAGAGCTGCCATTGCCTGACCATGAGCGTCACGGACCTGACGATTCCGAGCAGAATATACAATAACATGGCTACAAAAAAAGCCTTGGCCTGATAGACCAGCACGCAGAAAATCGCGATCACGTACAAAGTCATCTGCAAAGGTTGATTGCGGAACGATTCGCGGGTCGGCTTGGGCAGGGCATCGTAGTTGACTTTGCTGACCATGAGAATGGCAAGTGAAATGGTCAGCAGCAGCAGCATCTTCTGAAGCGCGATGCCTGTAAAGAGCGGCTCGACAGACATCCAGAGAATGAACGAGGCGACAGTCATCGCCTGCGCGGGCGTGGGCAGGCCGGAAAACGAGTCCTTGTGATAGTCGATCAGGTTGATGTTGAAACGCGCGAGCCGCAACCCGCTGCCAACCATCAGGAGCGAGCTGAAGAGCAGGCCGAAAGGCATTCCGAGCGTCGAGAGGCCGAACTTGTAAACGAGATACGCCGGAGCTGCGCCGAATGAGACGAGGTCAGAGAGCGAATCGAGCTCGACGCCGAACTCGGAGGAGCTGTTGGTCAGCCGCGCCACGAAGCCGTCGATGGTATCGAAAAAGGCCGCGACGAAGATGAGCCATCCGGCGATGATGAAATTGCCTTCACCAGCCATGACGATGGAAACGTAGCCCGACACCATGTTCATCACCGTAAACACCGACGGCACGAACGAGCGCGAAACGAACGGGAAACGCCACTGGGGCTGCTCGTCGCCGTCCTGCAAAACCGGAGGGTAGCGTTTCTGTCGAGCTTTTCTGTCCTCTGTTCCCATAAAATTTTGATTCCGTAAAGTTCACCGTTTCACGCCACGCCTGCAATCACAGCCGTCAAAACTCATACTGGCACCCGGTTCGCCCCTCGTGCCTATACCCTTGTAAAAACTTTGAAAAATAATCGATTCCGGGAATCTTTTAAAAAAAAGAGTTCACCGCCGCGCCGAAGAAGATCAAAAATTTTCAGGAAGGATCGAAACCCGCGCATTGTTAAGGACGAAGCCATCACCAAAATACCGACGGGTCAAAAGTGGGACGCCGCCGGAATCGTGTCATTTTCTATTGTAGGGGCGGGTCTCGCGCCCGCCCTCTTGCGTATAATCAACGAAGGTCATTCAATGGCAATCAATCCCTCAAAATCCCCGTCATTGCGAGGAGCGCAGCGACGTGGCAATCCATGCAGAATATAAAGATGGATCACCGCGTCAGTAACTCTCGTCCTCCGACGGGAAGCTGTTGCTGCGCACGTCATCAACGTAATTTTTTACAGCCTGTTCAATCACCGAGGAGAGGTCGGCGTAACGGCGCACAAAGCGCGGGCGGAACTCGGTGCTGAGGCCGAGCATGTCGTTGATCACGAGCACCTGGCCGTCGCACTCGGGGCCAGCGCCAATGCCGATGGTTGGAATCGTCAGCGAGCGGCTCACCTCGCCGGCGAGTTTCGATGGAATCTTTTCAAGCACGATGGCAAACGCTCCGGCTTCCTCAATGATCTTCGCATCCTCCATGAGCTGGCGGGCCTCCTCCTCCTCCATCGCGCGAACCTTGTAACTGCCATATTTGTAAATTGATTGCGGCATGAGGCCGAGGTGGCCCATGACCGGAATGCCGATGTCGGTGATACGCTTGACCGCCTCGGCAATCACCTTGCCCCCCTCCATCTTGACCGCGTCGCACTCGTGCTCTTTCATGATCTTGCCCGCGTTGCGCACCGCCTCTTCCGCAGAAAGCTGGTAGCTCATGAAAGGCATATCGACCACCACCATCGCCCGGCGCGTCTCGGCGTGCACGCCACGGACTACTGCTTTGGCGTGGTAAATCATCTCGTCAACGGTCATCGGCAGCGTGGTGTTGTGCCCGGCAAAGACGTTGCTCGCCGAGTCGCCGACCAGAATCGCGTCAACGCCCGAGCGGTCGAGAATCCGCGCCATCGTGTAGTCGTAGGCAGTCAGCATGGCGATCTTCTCGCCGCGCTGCTTCATATCGAGCATCCTGCGGGTCGTGACGTGGGGCAGTTTATTGCCGGAGGGCTGGTTCATGATCGTCGTCAGTTAGAGTGATTGATGAAATCCTTCGAGATGGCCGATCTCTTCGGGCGTCAGAATGTTCGCGCCCGATCCGGTGGCGGCACTGCCCGCTTCGGCAATGATGAGCGGCACGAGATCGGCGTAACCTGCGCCGGAGAACTCGTCGAGCGACGCGGTTTTACGCTCCATGTCAGCATCGATAAGATCGATAAGTTCGCGGGAATCATTCGCAATATAACGGGAAAGTTGACGATGACGAGCGGAAAGCGGCAAAGAACCGTGCTGGAGGAGCACATTTCCGTTGCGCCG
>CAIUQW010000451.1 GCA_903901395.1 uncultured Chlorobiales bacterium
CTGGTATGTATCGGGATGCAAAAGTTGTCAAGCCGTTATCTGATTATCGCATTTATGTTGAAATCGAAGATGGGCGTCAGGGTGTCTTTGATATGAAACCTTACCTTGATCGTGGTGTCTTTCGAGAGCTTAGAGATGAGCATTATTTCAATCAGGTAGGTATTCTTTTCGGCGCTGTTACTTGGCCACATGAGCAGGATATAGCTCCGGAAACACTGATTGAAGATATGGTGCCAGTTGAAAATATTTCTGATGTTGGTTTGGGTTGATTTGTATTAGCCAGGTGGACTAAATAGACTTTAAGTTTTTAATAAATAACTGGCTGATCTGTGAATGTGATTTTGAGGTTGTCTGATACAGAAAAAAATCTGTCTGCTTTTGCTGTACAAGGCAGATCAGTCTAAATAATGTTAGCTTATTATAATAAAAAGCTTTCTCAATGAAAATATTTATTATGGGCTTAACAGCAAGTGGAAAATCCACCCAAGCTAAACGGATTGCACATTTTTATGGTCTTAAACATTATTGTGGTAGTGTTGATTTACTTAGAAGGCTGAATCATAATGATTCAAATAAAAGCCATTGGTGGTTCAATGAAGAAGGCCAAAATATCGAGTTGGAACGAGATCAAGCTGATGTTGATCTAGAAGTTGATGAGCGCCTGCTTGAAATAGCAAACACTGAAGATGACTATATTTTTGAGTCATGGACAACTCCATTTCTTTATGGTCGAAATGATGCAATTAAAATTTATTTGAATCCGCCTTTGGAATCTCGATCTAAGATGGCATGGAATTCAAAAATTGAAAAAAGTTTAAGCATAGAATCATTGGTAAATGGAATAAAAAACAAAGATACTAAGTCGCGAGATAGATTTGCTAAGCTTTATGGTATTGATATATTTAGCACAATCGGCTTTCAAATAGTTTTAGATAACTCTTTACTCGCGCAAGCACAAACGAGCTTGATCCTGTTACAGTATATATCATTTTTTCAAAAACACCAATAAATAAAAAAGATGAATGATATTGATGTTGTGATTGATAAGCTAATTGCAGGGGAGGTTTTCTTTTTTGCAGGATCAGGGATTAGCTACGCCTCAAATTTACCGAGCGCATATGCAGTATTGGAACACACAGCCAATATTTATTTGCCAGCAACCATTAGTGATAAAGAAAAGAAGGATATTTGCAGCAAAATACAACCAGAAGTGTTTTATGAGTCAATTATTGGTATGACTCACTCTTACGAGTCTTTGGATATTTGGCGATCACTATATAGAACAGAGCAAGAAAAGCATAGAGTGTTTTGTGTGCCTAATTTTTCACATCTATTCATTGTTAAATATTCGATTAAAAACAATCACCCTATTATTACAACAAATTTTGACTCCATGTTTGAACAGGCTTGTGATCTGCTAAACATACCATATCGTATTGTTTTGCCAACAGATCAGCCTCCTCATATTGATGCTACAAGATTATCCATTTGTAAAGTACATGGGAGCGTACAAGATTATAAGGGCGAATATTCGCCTCATGCTCTTTGGACAACAATGACCCAGATAACAAAAGTCAATACAAAATGGATAGAGTATTTAAACGGTTTAATGAAAACTAAGCATTTGTGTTTTGTGGGTTATAGTGGACGGGATATTGATTTTTTTCCATATATTGCCGAGTTGCCAAAAAAGAGTGGGGCAAAAAAAATTATATGGATAAACAACTTTATTGGTGATCACTCAGATGTTGCGTCCAAGTCATGTGACGCCATAAGGGTCTGTTTGTGGCCAAGTGAATTATTTAAATCCATATTAGGTAGAACTAATATTGAGGTTCCTGCACAGAAACAAGAATGGACTCATGAATCAGGAGATATAGAAGAACTTTTGACCTACCTTGAGAAGTCATTATCTCAAAAGAATTTATTGTCTGACGCAGAAAAGGAGCTTCTTTATTGTGGGTTGTTAGCCAAATTGGGTTACTATCGTGAAGCACATCAATATGCAACTGAGATTGCAACCACTAAGTTATCGCAGTTTAGTCGCCCTTCGAGCAAGTATCATCTGCTGTTAACTTGCGCTAGGCTTAGTCATGAAATATCGAAATACGAAAGTTGTAAAAAGTATGCTAGTCAAGCGTTGGTTATGCTAAAAAGTAATAATCAATATGACATCAATACTCATATCCAGGCTGGTTGCTTGGTAAGCGAGTCATATCGGATGAGTATTCCAAATGATATTTATTTTATTCAACCTAAGAAATTGCTTGATTATGCGTATGTCTTTTTTGTTTTGGCACATTTTGCAGGCGTTTTTTTTATGACAAAAATAAGGTTGGGCTATCATAAATTGCGATATTCAGATCTTAGCACAGAAACTCAGCACGAGTTAATTGAAAATAGTATAAGATTCTATGCACTTATACAGTCAATAATAGGTTCTCCTCATCGTGATTGGAATAGATTTGCAAAAGCTTATTTGATCAAAATATGGGATGGGATAAGAGACACAAGTTACAACGCAGGTTATGCCGCAGGTATTGCTAATTCTGGAAAGTTCAAATATCGATTAAACCCTTTAGAGAAGACAAAATCTGAATCTGCGAACATTTATGCACTAACAACATCAGCTACTGGTATGGAATTGTTGCTTAGAAACGAAGCTGATCAATTATTGTGTGTTCGAAAATATGACGAAAGCCGAGCAAGGTTTATCGAATATGCTGATATGGCGAAAAAAAGTGGAAATGCACTTAACGAAGTAAAAGGAATTATTGGGTTTGCCTATGCCAATCACATAGAAGGTAAAACTCCATTATTGACAGATGTTTTAAAAAAAAGATTTTTTATGGTGAAGAGTCAAGTCGAAGGCCGTCGATGGAAAGATCATTTTGCATATATAGCGGAAGTAATAAAGGCCGACGGCGAATGTCCCTAGTGCTTCTGGAAAATCGACGTTTTTATGAGAATTTCTGATCAGCGATTCGCGACCGTAGCGCAATCATCTCGATCCCTACGTTGTTCCACACGTAACAATAACAGGAGCTGTGTCATTGCCCTCGCCTTCAACCAATCCCCCCCCCTCAAACTTTCCCCCCGCGAACTTTGTGAAATTTGTGCAAATTACCGCTTGGCGGGGGTGCGGAGGGTGTTTTGTCATCCTCGGCTGTTGTAAATTCGTAACGTAAAATTCAAATGCGCTGCTGGCTTTGCGCGGCGGGCGCGGTGTACTCGATTATGGAGCATATTCTCGAACTCAAGGATCTCAAAACCTGGTACCGAACCGATAACGGTATCGCCAAGGCTGTCGATGGCGTCAGCTTTTCGCTTGCGCCGAACCGCATCATCGGTATCGTCGGCGAATCGGGGTGCGGCAAGTCGGTGACGGCGCTTTCGATCATGCGGCTCGTGCCGATGCCGCCGGGCTACTTTGCCGGGGGCGACATCCTCTGGAAAGGGCGCAGCATCGTCAAGGCATCGGAAGCCGAGATGCGCAAAATTCGCGGCAACGAGATCGCCATGATCTTTCAGGAGCCGATGAGCTCGCTCAATCCGGTCTTTACCTGCGGCGACCAGATCATGGAGCAGATTCTCAACCATCGCGACGTGAGCAAGGCGGAGGCGCGTAAGCAGGCGGCCGATCTGTTGAACATGGTCGGCATTCCGAATCCTTCCGAGCGCATCGACTCCTACCCGCACGAGATGTCCGGCGGAATGCGCCAGCGAGTGATGATCGCGATGGCATTGTCCTGCGGGCCGGAGCTGCTCATCGCCGACGAGCCGACGACGGCGCTCGACGTGACGGTGCAGGCGCAGATTCTCGAACTGATCGGCAAACTTCGCGCCGAGCGCGGCATGAGCGTGATGCTCATCACGCACGACTTCGGCGTAGTGGCCGAGCTGTGCGAGGAGGTGGTGGTGATGTACGCCTCGCGCATCGTCGAGAGCGGCGCGGTGCGGCACATCTTTGAGAACCCGCTCCATCCTTACACCCGCGGGCTGCTCAAGTCGATTCCGCGGCTTGGCGCGAAGCAGGAGCGGCTGAATGTGATCGAGGGCAACGTGCCGAGCGCCACGCGCCTGCCGGATGGTTGCCGCTTCGCCGGGCGCTGTCCGCTCGCCGACGACTTTTGCCGCAAGGAGCAGCCGCCGTTGAAGGAGTACGAGGCGGGGCACATGGCGGCCTGCTGGAAAATCGAATGAACTGAAAATCGCTGAACGAATGGCTGAACCCTCCATACTGATCGTCGAAGATGACCGGAATCTTGCCGGACTCTTGAAGTACAACCTCGAAAAAGCGGGTTACGGCTGCTTTCACGCCGCATCCGGCGAGGAGGCGCTCGACGAACTGCAACGCCACGCGGTCAGCCTCGTTTTGCTCGACATCATGCTGCCGGGGATCGATGGCTTCGAGGTGTGCCGCCGCATCCGCCAGGACGTGCAGTGGAGCGACCTGCCCATCGTGATGCTGACCGCCAAGGGGGAGGAGATCGACAAGGTGTTCGGCTTCGAACTCGGCATCGACGATTACGTCGTGAAGCCCTTCAGCCCGCGCGAGCTGAATCTCAGAATCCGCGCCATCCTCAAGCGCGACAGGCGCAACCGCAGCAATGTGCAGGAGGTGCTGCGTTCCAGCGGCATCGAGGTCGATATCGGACGCCACACCGCCACGCTCGACGGCCATCCCCTCGTGCTGACGCTCATGGAGTTCAAGCTTCTGGCGCTCCTGATGAAGCGCAAGGGGCAGGCGCAGACGCGCGAGGTGCTCCTGAGCGACGTTTGGGACGTGGACAAGAGCATCAACACCCGCACCATCGACACGCACGTCACGCGCCTCCGCGAGAAGCTCGGCGACGCCGGGCGCTGCATCCGCACGGTGCGCGGCCTCGGCTACAAGTTCGACGAAAACGGCGAGGAGTCCGGTGAAGGCTAAACTCTCATTCAGGCTTGGTCTGGTTTTCGGTCTGATCGTCTTCTTTTCGCTCGCCTTCAGCTATGTCTATCAGGGGCGGCAGCTCCGCGCGGTGATGTCTCAAAACCTTCGCGATGACCTCTTGCGCGAACTTCGCCTCGCCGCCGGAATGCTGGAGAGGCGTCCCTCGGGCTGGAGTGATCCGAATCTGCCCGAAGCGTGGGCCGACCGGGTCGGCCAGACGCTCGACGCGCGGGTGACGCTGATCGGCCTCGATGGGCAGGTGATCGGCGACTCCTTCGTGCCCGCCGACAGAATCGCCAGCATGGAAAATCACCGTAACCGCGCGGAGGTTCGGGCGGCGCTCCTCGGCCAGATCGGCGAGGCGACGCGCTTCAGCGTCTCGATCCGCGAGAACATGCTCTACATGGCGATGCCAGTCGGCAAGCCCGCGCCCTGGGCGGTGCTCCGGCTCGCCAAGCCGCTGCACGACATCGCGCGGGTAGAAGCGCAGATCGACCGGGGCATCGAGGGGGGCCTCTTCTGGGCGCTCTTTCTCGCGCTGACCGCTGGAGCGCTCTCGGCGATGTTCCTCTCCCGACCGCTCGTTCGCATCGCCAGCGCCGCCGACCGCTTTCTGCACGGCGAGACGGAGGTGAAGATTTCCGTCAAGCATGACGACGAGATCGGGCGGCTGGCGCGGGCTTTCAACTATCTCTCCGAGGAGATCGTGCGCTTGACCCGGAAGGAGGAGTGGCTGCGCGAAGTGCTGTCGAGCATCCGCGAGGCGATTGTCGTCACGAGCGCCTCGGGCGAGATTGTGCTCGCCAACCCCGCCGCGTCGCGGCTTTTCATGATCGAGGCCGCCCGCAAGCGCTCGATTCCGGTGAGCCAGATCGAGGACGAGGCCATGCGCGAGCTGTTCGAGCAGGTGCGAAACCGCCGGAGCGTCATCTACAGCGAGGAGCTGACCGCCATGACCTCCAAAGGTCGGCGCACGCTCAAGGTGACCGCCGTGCCGGTGATGAAGGGCGAGCAGTTCGATGGCACGGTGCTGGTTATCAACGACGTGACCCGCCTGCGCAATCTGGAGCGCACCCGCCGCGACTTCGTCTCCAGCGTGTCGCACGAGCTGCGCACGCCGCTGGCAAGCATCAAGGGCTATACTGAAACCCTGCTCGAAGGGGCGATGAACGATCCCGAACACGCCACGGCCTTCCTGAACATCATCCATCAGGAGAGCGAGCAGCTCACGGCGCTGGTCAACGACGTGCTCGATCTGTCGCGCATCGAGTCGGGCAAGATCGTCTACACCTTCGAGCCGGTGGAGGTGAAACCGCAGTTCGAAAAAACGGCGGCGCTTTTCGAGCCAGCCGCGCTGCGCAAAGGGGTGGCGATCGAGCTGAACGTCCCTGACGGACTACCGCCGGTGCTGGCCGACCGGAGCTACTTCGATATTGTGATGCGCAACCTGATCGACAACGCCATCAAGTATGTCGATGCGGAGCGCGGGCGGGTGCGTGTCACCGCCTACGCCACGGGCGAGGGGGTCAGCATCGAGGTCGCGGACAACGGCATCGGCATTCCGCAGGCCGATCTCGACCGCATTTTCGAGCGCTTCTACCGCGTGGACAAAGCGCGTTCCCGCGAGCTTGGCGGCACTGGCCTCGGCCTCTCCATCGTCAAGCACATCGTGCTCGCGCACAAGGGAAAGGTGGAGGTGCGGTCGAGAATCAATCGAGGCACGACCTTCACGGTCACGCTGCCGGTCGCTCAGGTGTCGGACAGCTCGGGAGGATGACGACGCGGCGGTTCACGGCCAGCGGCTCTCCTCGATGATTTTGAGGTGCATCTGGCTTCGAACCGGCGGCAGATTGCCGGGCGCGTAGAAGCCCGCCTCTAACACCTCGTGGTTGATCGAAATGCGCTCGTGCGCCGCGATCACACGGTAAGCCACCACCATCAGCGAGCCATACATCTCCGACTCGCGGTGCCAGAGGCCGATGAGCCGGTCGATGCTGCCCTCCAGCGCGGTCTCCTCGAACAGCTCGCGCAGGCAGCCGTCTTCGGGGCGCTCGCCCGCTTCGACAAATCCACCGGGCAGCGCCCATTCATTGAACGCAGGCTCATGCGCCCGCCGGATCACCAGCAGCTCGTTGTTCTTGTTCACCGTGAAGGCGATGGCGACCGGCAGGGGATTGATGTAATGCACCCATCCGCATTTCGGACAGCTCATCCGGTCGCGGCCATCGATGAACGATTCGTTCAGTGGCGTCGCGCAATGCGGGCAAAAGGCAAAAGGCTTCATGCCAAAAAGCAGGTCTTGTTTTCGTTCCATCCGCAACATGCGGATTTGTTCAAGCAGTATAACAGTTCGAAATGCTTTATCGCTCCGCTGGAATGAAAAATCCGCGAAACTTTTCGCGTGGTGAAGTTTACTTGGGAGCCAGTCGAGTAAACTCAAAACTCGCAAGATAGGAAGACGCGCCAGCAAAGAGTTTGGGTTAGTTGTTTGAATTTGGATGTAAGCGCGTGCTTCCGGAGTAATAACAGCAAATCGACGGCACCTTTTTCAGCCAATAGCGTTTGATTCTCAGACGGCGTTTTCTTGTCGGATTAAAAAAACTTGCAATCTGCGCTATCGAATTTGCTTGCAGTAATTACACGAAATTTTTTTACATTTGTATAAATGTGTTGGCTAATAATGATGGCATAATCCTTTTTCCTCAAAGAAAATGCCCCACGCAAGCACCATCATGCGGATCAGTCCACTCGAAATAGAGGGTGAAAAGCCACAACGGACGAGTGTGCGCTGGAGTTGTTTGATTTGGGATGTTTCTGGATTGGATGGGGGAATTGTAGGTGAAACATATTTCTCATTTGATGATTTGGAAAACCGCCATTTTGTTGTGCTTTCTCGTTCGATGCGGGACATAATGTGTATTAGCGCAGTGCAGAAGCGGGTTAGCGGTAATTCAAAAAATGATATTTCAAAATGACAGACATAGTCAGAATGACAAACGCAGAAATTGTGCTCCCTGCTGAAAAACTTGAATACTTGCAAAAAGAGTTGACTAATGTTCGAGAGGAGTTAATTGATAATAAATATATTTCAGAAGCGAGAACTGTACTTCAAGCAGGTGGTCTGCGAAGTGCAATTGGTTGTTATTGGAACGCTGTGAGCGATGATCTTAGAAGAAAAGTTATGCATAGAAGTTTAGACCTCTTCAATAAAGAAATGAACAAAAATGTTAAAACATACGAAGATTTTCAAAACCATGTCACTGACAACGACTTGATTGAAGGAGCATACAAAATTGGTGTATTAAGCTGGGAGGCAAAAAAAATAATGCATCAATCAAGAGAAACAAGAAATATTTTTGATGGGCACCCGGATAGTTCAGACCCCAGTTTGTTTAAGGTTTTGAATATGATTGCTGATTGCAATCGATATGTATTGTCGCAAGAGTACCCTATTCCGATAATTAATGTTAACGAATATATTACAAAAATGGATACCGATACTTATGATAAACATGAGTTGGCTGTTGAACAAGCATTTATAGACCTACCTGGCATTTATAAGGGAGAGATGTGCAATAAGTTGTTTACTTACTATATAAGTGATACTATTTCTACAAGATTTAGAGCAAATATTGAGTTTAGTTATCCAATATTATGGAGAGTGACGCCAAAAGAGATACGGCTACAAGTAGGGCAGCGATTTGATAAAATGTATTTAGAGGGTGACTCGCAAAAAAATGAAAAAGGGATAGAATTACTTACTCAGATTGATGGACTAAGATATTTGACGACCACTACCCGCAAACTGATATACGAACCAAAAATCAAATATCTTGAAGAAAGTCTAGATGATTGGAATAAAGAAGCTGCTGCGGTAAAAGATTTAGAAGCCTTTGGATCTGTTGTTCCTGATGATTGTATAAGTCGTCTTGTGACGGCATTAACCTTAACGTATGTCGGTTATAAAGGCTCAAGCTACCAATATAGTAGAACAGCCTTCTATTCAAATGCTGCTGCGCCAAGAATTTCCAGAATGTTTGAGAAGTTTGATAATAAATCTGCAGGGGAATTTGTAATTACAATTAAAACTAATGCAACATTAAAATCAAGAATTATGGGAGCAGCTCAATTAAAGCGCCTTAGAACGTTAAGTGGTATTTTATTAAATAAGCCTGAAATTAAAGGTGATACTAAAACATTTTTAGAGTTGTTGGTTGACGAAAATAAAACAAAAGATTTTTATTATGCAATTAGCTAATAGATATAAAATGTTATCAAGAAATTATTGCCAATAGAAGGAAGCAACACGATTCTATTCAATGTTATTGTTGGAATTCTCCTTCTTCGGCAATACCAAACCCGCTATTCCAAAAGAAACCTATTGTGCATCTTTAAGTTTAGTTTTAAGCAACACCAAAGGTTACAGCTCAGTTCGTTCTCTCTGAGTTTCGCAACCGATTCGAGCATCCTCCATTATTATTCCGCTCATGTCTGCTTTTTCTATCTCAAAACTGATAACCACATCTGAAATCATACCGAGTCGTTGGCTAATCTTCACTCGCTTAATAAACATTGCCCGTAATTCTGTCCGTATTTGGTCTTTCCAAACAAGTATTTTATCAGCAATTGATAAACGGTTTGAGTTTGGACGGGAAAGGTAGCTATATTACAACGGTTTTTTCCGGCTATGAGACCGGTGGGATTTTTGAAAAACAGTGGTCGCCGTTTGGGGGCGCTCCTTATAAGTGTCTTTATAATAGTGTTTTACGTGCTCTTATGATTCTTGTTATAGACAATTACGACTCGTTTACTTACAACCTTGTCCAGTACATCGGCGAGCTTGGGGCTGAGGTGGCGGTGTACCGGAACGACGAGCTGAGCGTCGAACAGGCTCTCGCGCTGAAGCCGGAGAAGATCGTCATCTCTCCGGGGCCGGGCACGCCTGCTGATGCGGGCATCTCCATTGCGCTCATCGATGCCGCGAAAGGCAACATCCCGTTGCTCGGCGTCTGCCTCGGCCATCAGGCCATCGGGGAAGCGCTTGGCGGCAAGGTTGTCCGCGCCGGGCAGATCATGCACGGCAAAACTTCGCAGGTGTACCACGACGGGCAGGGGATGTTCCGCAACATCCCGAACCCCTTCACCGCCACCCGGTACCACTCGCTCATTGTGGAGCGCGAAACGCTTCCGGCGGCGCTTGAAATCCGCGCCTGGACGGAAGATGGCGTCATCATGGCCTTCGACTCGAAGGCGCTCGGCCTGTACGGCGTGCAGTTCCATCCCGAATCGATTATGACCGATGTGGGGCACGATCTCATCAGAAACTTCCTCGAAATCTGAACTCCACATGGACGATCAGGAGCGCAACAAGCCCTGCTGGGCGGAGGGTCATGAGCAGCGGTCGCACACGTTCACGCCGCCGCATGGTGACGGCAGCGAGTTCATGGCGGATGGCTGGCGCGTCTTCAAGATCATGGCGGAGTTTGTCAACGGCTTCGAAACCATGTCCCGCGTTGGCCCGGCGGTTTCGGTTTTCGGCTCGACGCGAGTCCGGGAAGGCGATCCTGAGTACCAGCTTGGCGAAACGATGGGGCGGATGCTTGCCGATGTCGGCCTGGCCGTCATCACCGGCGGCGGCCCCGGCGCGATGGAGGCGGCTAACAAGGGGGCGCAGGGCAGGGGAGGGGCGTCGATCGGCTTCAATATCAAGCTGCCCAACCAGCAGCGGCCAAATCCCTACATCGATTACGACAAACTGGTGACTTTCGAGTATTTCTTCGTCCGCAAGGTAATGTTTCTGAAATACTCACAAGCCTTCATCGTCCTGCCGGGCGGCTTCGGCACGCTCGACGAGTTCGCCGAGGCGATCACCCTCATCCAGACCGGCAAGAGCCAGAAATTTCCGGTGATCATGATGGGTTCCGAGTACTGGGGCGACCTCTACCGCTGGTTCCGCAAGCGGATGCTCGAAGAGCACGGCTTTATCTCCGAGGCCGACCTCGACTTCATCTTCATCGAGGACGACCCCGAAAAGGTGATCGACCTCATTCTGAACTTCTATCCCGAAGGCTACAGTATCAACTTCTGATATTTTAATGCTTTAGAAGCAAGTATCCCGCATCGGCATTTCATCTCGCGCGAGAATTTTTTAACGGAGTGAACTTTTTCGTTGTCGCATCCTTTTATCAATGCGCTGAATTGTTTATAGTATCTCTTTGTTCACGATTGTTATTTAAAGCCCAACCAGCTAAAATCCGCTGTTCGGCTTCGGTCAGGCGGATCGCCGGAAATCCCGGAATAGCGCCGTGTGCTGACAGTTCGTCCAATTCAGCGAGTCTCGATACCGATTGCATGACCTCTTGGCGAGCCGCTTCCGGCAGCGCGTCGAAGTTTGAAAAATTGGCGGGTTCGCGGGCCTGACCTACTTTTCCGGTGACATACCATGAAAGCGGCGCGACGTAGGCGCTTCGGGGCCATCGGGTCTGAGCGGAGTGGCAGTCAAAGCAGCGAGCTTCGAGGACGGCAAGCACGGTTGCAGGAATGTCTGCGGGTGGTTTCGACGGATGATCGAGGCGATCCAGCGGGATGAACTGGATCAGAAGCAAGCCGATGATGAGCCAGCCCGCAGTGGCGCTCGCTCCGTTTTTGCGGTCTTGAGAGGCCATGAAGTGTCGATGATTGTGGTGAACGGCAACCCGGTTAACCTTGTTAACAAAATTTATCATACATTGGGCCGAAAGAATTCCCGGCGTCAAGATACCCAAACAGGTTTCAGGTTCGAGGTTCGATTGAAGATCAACATTATTAAGCGAAAAAGTTAGATGATTTTTCCATGTGAAAAAGCTGTCTGGTACTATCTTCCCCAGATCAGGGCGGATTTGGCCAAAGAGCTGGTGAAAACCGGCATGACCCAGTCAAGCGCCGCCAAAGCGCTCGGCGTTACGCCAGCGGCAGTTTCTCAGTATCTGCACAAGAAGCGTGGAGGGCAGAATATCAAATCCCGCGTCTACAAGCAGGAGATTCGAAATGCCGTTGACAAAATCCGTGAAGGCGCGACAGGTGAGGAGTTGTACTCCTTTGTTTGCAAGTGTTGTCAGGTATTGAAGAAAGATGACACGGAAGTTGGCGGTGGCAGTTGTAGTGTTGAAACAGCAGGTTAATTTGTATGGCAGGAAGTAACAAAACTGTAAAAGCCGGTGCTGCGCCAGCCGGTTTCAAGAACTCGGCGCTTTTCACTTTCGTGGCTATTCTGGTCGGATTCTGCATCGAAATTCTCACCTCCGGCGGTGGCATCGATGTACCCGGTTGGCCCTTCAACCTCATTTTTCTGCTGCTCTTCGGCGGATCGATTTTCGCGGTCGGCCTGCTCTTCAGGGAGCGTCCGCTGGTCTCGTGGCTTGGCGGCATTCCGCTGGGGCTGAGCCTGATTATCGGTATAGCGCTGCTTTCGC
>CAIUQW010000452.1 GCA_903901395.1 uncultured Chlorobiales bacterium
TCAACGGCCAAAAAAGGTTGAATACTGATTTCAACTCACCTAACTTTCTTTCAATATGAAAATGTACCAAACCCTTCGCTCGGGGATCTTTTTTGCAGCGTTGTCAACATTCCTAGCCACACTGGGGATGGCTGCCAACTCGGTTATTGACGAACCTTATCGGCTCGATACCGGCCTGGAATCCCGCACAATATCGTTCGAAAATCCAACCGGTGAACGCGGCGCCGCAGGCAAGGCTGCCAGCAATTTGGGACCGGGACGCAAAGGATCACCCGCCATTGATTTCAAACCGGCTCAAACGGTAACTCTCTGCGATATTACAGGTCCCGGCACCATCCGACACATTTGGTTCACCGTCCAGCAGGAGCCTGAAATCTTGCGTTCTCTGGTTATCCGAGGTTATTGGGAAGGGCAAAAGCATCCCAGCATTGAGTGCCCCTTGGGCGATTTCATGGGGTTTGCACATGGCAAGGTCATGCCCTACTCCTCTGCGGCTCATTCAGTCGGTCCTTCAGCAGGGATGAATCTCTGGCTTCCGATGCCCTTTACGCGCCAAGCCCGCTTCACCCTCAGCAATGAAGGCAGTAAAAATACGCTCCTGTTTTATTATATTGACTATACATTAAAGGATAAGCACCCCAAAAATATCGGCCGTCTGCATGTGCTGTTCCGCCGCGAAAATCCAACCACCTTGAAAAAAGATTTTGAGATCCTACCTCAGCGCAAATGTCAAGGCCGCTTTGTGGGATCAGTCATCGGCATCCGCTCCCTGGATACTAAACATTGGTGGGGTGAAGGTGAAGTGAAGGTTTTTCTCGACGGCGACCGCGAACATCCGACAATCTGCGGCACTGGCAGTGAGGACTACGTCGGTTTATCCTGGGGAATTCAGCAAGTGCAATTTCCCTATCAAGGCTGCAGCCTCAACCAAAAAGAATTCGTTTCAATGTACCGCTGGCATCTGCCCGATCCCATCTATTGGCAATTCTGGTGTCCGCTTCGGCAGAGAGATAGCGGGCGTCATAGTGCAACGCAAGATCGTATGCCTGGATGAGGCTCAGCGGTTCCGCGCCGGAGAGCGACGGAAACAAGAGCGCCGCAACCGCGACCACTCCGGCCATGCGCCGCGCTCGATTGACTATGCGGAGTAACAGGAAACTTCCCTTCTGATCATTCATGGCTCGTCACTCCTCCTTGAGGGAAGCTGCCATACGCTGCATCAGCGGGTGCAGGATGTAGGTCAGCATGGTGCGCTCACCGGTTTTGATCACCGCCAGCACCGGCATTCCGGCCTGGATTTTGTGACGGCCAAGCTCCTTCATCCCCTCGGGGGTGACCGCAATACGGGCGAGATAGTAGGAGATCGCCTGCCCTCCCGATCCCGACGCGGACATCTCCGTCAGCAGATCGCCCGAGATCGAAACCACCTTGCCGGGAACGACCATCTGCGGGGCGTGAGCGAAGGCGGTGAACTGGAGATCGACCGTCAGACCGGCGCGAACCTTGTCGATCAGATGCGGTGCGATTTTCGCCTCGACGAGCAGCGGCTCGCCAAAAGGCACGATATCCATCAGCTTCTGGCCCGATTGGATCACTGCGCCGACGCTCTGCACCTGGAGGGCGACCACCTGCCCGGCAGCCGGAGCCGTGATTCTCGTATCCGCAAGCTCCTCTTCCAGCGCTTTCGATTTTTCAGCATCGGCCTTCACCTCGTTCTGCACCTGGGCGAGCTGCGTAGCGCTTTCGGCGCGGTTCTGAGCGACCTTGATCTCAAGCTCGCGTTGCTGGCTCAGCGGCGCGAAGCCTTCAGCGGCAAGCCTCCTCATGCCCGCAAGCTGGGTGCGCAACAGCCGCATGATCGTCAGATGCGAATCGAGCAGCTCCTGCTGCGTTCTGACCAGCTCGCGCACCAGCTCTTTGTCGGCGTCGGATACGAGATCGGGATGCAGCGTCATCTTCGCTGAACCACGCTCCTCGGCAAGAAGGCGAGCTTCGGTGGCTCGGAGGCTGAGATAGTGCTGGTGCACCTCGGCGTAGCGGGCCTTGGTGGCCTGGTCGTCGAGCACCATCAGGAGATCGCCCTTTTTCACATTCCGCCCCTCCTCTGTCAGCACCTCGGTCACCGTGCCGCCAAAGCGGTGCTGCACCACCTTTCGCTTGGTGGCGATGCTCACCACCCCTTGACATGGTACACCTTCGTCGAGCGGCGCGAGCGCGGCCCAAAGGATGAAGCTGCCGAAGCCGACCAGCAGAATCCAGATGCCGATGCGAACCGGACTTCGGGTATCGGTGTGTTTGTGCTTCAAGCCTTCGCGCGACTCCGGCTCGGGCTTGCTTTTCTTCTGCTTTACTCCGCCTGAATTCATTGTCCGTTCTGTTTTCCTTGTCCGTTTTGATTTGCCGCAGCCGGCCGATCCGCGCCCTTGGCTGCCTGCTCCGCGTTAAGCACTTCGAGCACGCCATCGCGAGGGCCGAAATGCTGGATTCTGCCATCCCTGAGCGCGAGAACTCTGTCCGCAGCGCCGAGGATGTTCAACCTGTGGGTGATGAGAAATACCGTTTTTCCCGACGCCTTGAGCTGCCCGACCGCCTGCGCCAGCGCCCGTTCACCGGCATCATCGAGATTGGAGTTCGGCTCGTCGAGCACGAGTACCGAGGGGTTGCCGTAGATCGCGCGGGCCAAGCCGACGCGCTGACGCTGCCCACCGGAGAGCAGCGCGCCTGCCTCGCCGATCTCCGAGTTGTAGCCGTTCGAAAAGCGCAGAATCGCCTCGTGAATCCCTGTGCGCTGCGCGGCTTCGATCACTTTGGCCGGATCGGCGTCGCCGAAGCGGGAGATGTTCTCGGCGATGGTGCCCTCGAACAGCTCGATGTCCTGCGGCAGGTAGCCGATGTGTGGGCCGAGTTCTTCGCCCTCCCAGCTCTGAATCGGCTCCTCGTCATAGAGCACGCCGCCCGAAGTCTCGGGCCACGCGCCGACCAGGCAGCGGGCGAGTGTGGATTTGCCCGATCCCGACGGGCCGATGATCGCCGTGACAGTTCCGGCGGGAAACGAGGCGTCGAGACCATGCAGAATCGGCTCCTTTCTGCCCGGCGCTGTGGCAACGAGACGATCGATCCGCACGTCGCCCTGCGGCGCGGGGCGCGAAGGCTTCGAGGCGTATTCGGGAAAATCGGCGAAGAGCTTTTCGAGCCGCAAAAAGGCGTCACGCGCCTGGATGAAGGGCTTCCAGACAATAATCAGGAGATCGAGCGGCTGCAAAGCGCGGGACATGAGCACGTTGGCCGCGATCATCCCTCCAGCGGTCATCTTGCCCTCGATCACCATCAGCGCGCCTGCGGCGAGCGTGAGCGATTGCATGGTGTAGCGGATGAATTTCGAAAATGCCTGCTGCTTATGCTGCTTGTGCTGTGCGTGGCCGTGCTCGGCAAGCGAGCGCTCATGCAGGTCGAGCCAGCGCTGGCGCAAACTGCCGGTCATCCCCATCGCATGCACCGGTTCGATGTTGCGCAGTTTGCTGAACAGATAGGCGCTGCTCTCGCCACCCGCCTTGCTCGCCCGCTCGATGTCGTCGATGGTCGCCTTGTGGCTGTACCAGGCGACGAGAAGCTGGATGATGCAGAACAGAATCGAAATCCAGCCGAGAAATGGCTGGAGCAGAAAAATGACGCCAATGTAGATGGGCGTCCACGGCGTATCGAAAAAAGCGAAGATGCCGTTGCCGGTCAGAAACTGCCGAATCGCTGTCAGATCGGCTATGGCTTCCGCCGGATTGGCGTCGACCCGCTTCAGGTTCTTCTCGAAGCTCGCGTTGAAGACGATGGCGTTCATCGCCTCGTCGAGCCTCACGCCGCCACGCACCAGCAGCCGCGACCGGAGCCACTCGGCTACCACCATGATGCCGTAGAGAAACACCATGAGCAGCGTCACCACGATGAGCGTCAGCTCGCTGCGGCCCTTGAGCACGCGGTCGTAGAGTTGCAGCATATAGAGCGTCGGCGTCAGCAGGAGCAGATTGGCGATCATGCTGAAGAAGCCTACCCAGAGAAACTCCTTGCGGAACGACCACAACTGGCGTGTCAGCTCGCTCCGGTCGAAAAACGATCCTTTCTTCATGCCTTTCCTCCCTGCGATGGTCTCGACTCACCCGCGGGCGACTGCTGGGGAGTTTGCGGCGGCTGAGGATTCTGCTGCCCCTGAAGAGCGGCGAGCACCTGGTCTCTCGGGCCGAACTGCTTGATCTGCCCTTCGATGAGCACCAGCATGAAGCCGACGGCGGTCAGCACGTTCATGCGATGGGTCATGACGATCACCGTGGAACCGGCAGCCTTGAGCTGCTGAAGCGTGTTGACGAGCGCGGCGTCGCCGTCGGTATCGAGATTGGAGTTCGGCTCGTCGAGCACCACGAATTTTGGCATTCCGTAGACCGCGCGAGCAAGCGCCACGCGCTGCCGCTGGCCGCCGGAGAGAAACGCCCCGTCCTCGCCGATTGGCGTATCATAGCCATTGGGCAATGTGGCGATGAACGCCTCCAGCCCGACCATCCGGCAGGCGGCCTGCACCTTTTCCCTGTCCGGCTCGCCGAATCGGGCGATATTTTCGGCGATGGTGCCGTCGAACAGCTCCACCGTCTGCGGCAGATAGCCGACGTGCTGCCCCAGCTCCTCCTTGTTCCAGGTAAAAA
>CAIUQW010000453.1 GCA_903901395.1 uncultured Chlorobiales bacterium
CTACCCGACCGCCATCGGCTGGGCGACCTCCGAAACTTCGGACGTGGTTCGCGCGAGCCAGCGGCAGGCGTGGAAAACCTCGCATCTCGGTCACGCCGTGGCCAACGGCGTCTTTGTCGCCGCCGCCAACCGCGCGGGCACCGAGGGCGAGCTGGAGTTCTGGGGCAACAGCTTCGTCTCCGACCCCTTCGGCCAAGTGATCTCGGAGGCCGCGCACAACGACGAACAGATTCTCTACGCCGACTGCGACCTCTCGAAGATCGCCTTCTACCGCTCGCACTGGCCCTTCATGCGCGACCGCCGGATCGACTCGTACGGCGACATCACGCGGCGCTGGATCGACGAGTAAACCGTAATGACCATGAATCTGTACGGAACCATCATTCTCGCCACGCTCGCGGGCACGTGGCTGATCAAGGTTGTAGCCGATCTGCTCAATCTCCGCGCCGCCTCGCCGGAGCTTCCCGAAGCTTTTCGCGATGTCTATGATCCGGCAGATTATCGCCGCTCGCAGGAGTACCTCAAGGCCAACACCATCTTTTCGCTCTTCGACTCGACCTTTGACCTCCTGCTTCTGCTTGTCTTCTGGTTTGCCGGAGGCTTCAACGCGCTTGACCAGTATATCCGCCACTGGGGCTTCGATCCCGTTGTCAACGGCGTGCTCTACACCGGAGCGCTGCTCCTGCTTCAGGGAATCGTCGGACTGCCCTTCAGTATCTATCATACCTTCGTGCTCGAAGAGCGCTTCGGCTTCAACAAAAGCACGCCAATGGTGTTCGTGACCGATCTGCTGAAAACGCTCCTGCTCGCCGCCGTGATTGGCTTGCCGGTGCTGGCGCTGCTCTTCTGGTTCTTCGAGCACGCGGGCGCGTATGCGTGGCTCTACGCCTGGGGCGGCATGGTGAGCTTCACGCTGATCCTGCAATACGTCGCGCCGACCTGGATCATGCCGCTCTTCAACAAGTTTGAGCCGCTCGAAGATGGCGAGTTGCGGCAGTCGATCATGAATTACGCCGCCGAAGTACGCTTTCCGCTCACCGGCATTTACGTCATGGACGGCTCGAAGCGCTCGGCCAAAGGCAACGCCTTCTTCACCGGCTTCGGCAAGAACAAGCGCATCGCGCTCTTCGACACGCTCATCAAAAACCATTCGACCGAGGAGCTGGTCGCCGTGCTCGCGCACGAAATCGGCCACTTCAAGAAAAAGCACATTCTCGTCTCGATGGCGCTGAGCATGGTGAACCTCGGCGTGGTCTTCTACCTGCTCTCGCTCTTCATGAACAACCGGATGCTCTTCGACGCCTTCTTTATGCAGCAGACCTCCGTCTACGCGAGCCTGCTCTTCTTTATGCTGCTCTACAGCCCGGTGGAGTTCATCCTCTCGATCCTTATGCAGATGCTCTCGCGTCGCAACGAGTACGAGGCCGACCGCTTCGCCGTCAACACCTACCGCCACGGCGCGGTGCTGTCGGACGCGCTAAAAAAGCTTTCGCGGCAGAACCTCTCGAACCTGACGCCGCATCCCTTCAACGTCTTCCTGAACTACTCCCATCCGCCAGTATTGCAGCGCGTGCGGAGAATCGCGGAGGCGGCGCGGCCCTGAATTTTTACTCCAAGCAACGTATAGTGATGACCGAACCAACCTATTTCATGCCGCCCGAGTGGGCACCCCACACCTCGACCTGGCTCTCCTGGCCGCACAAACTCGAATCGTGGCCCGGCAAGTTCGAGCCGGTTCCGGCAGTCTTCGCCGAACTCGCGTATCAGCTCAGCCGCTCCGAGACGGTGAACATCAACATCCTCGACGACGCGATGGAAGCGCAGGCACGCACCTTGCTGAAGGAGCGTGACCCCGAAGGGAAATACGCCGACCGCATCGTTTTTCACCGCATTCCGACCAATGACGCCTGGTGCCGCGACCACGGACCGAACTACGTCATCCGCACGGAGGATGGCCGACGTGAAAAGGTGATCATGAACTGGGAGTACAACGCCTGGGGCGGCAAGTACGAGCCGTACGACGACGACAACGCCGTGCCGGATCGCGTCGCCGCGATCCAGCGCCTGCCGATGATCTCGACCGGCATGATACTCGAAGGCGGCGCGATCGACGTCAACGGCGCGGGTCTCCTGCTCACCACCACCGCCTGCCTGCTCAATCCGAACCGCAACCCCTCGATGAGCAAGGAACAGATCGAAGCGCAGCTCAGGCGCTACCTCGGCATCGAAAAGGTGCTCTGGCTCGGTGACGGCATCGCAGGCGACGACACCGACGGCCACGTCGATGACATGGCGCGTTTCGTCAATGAAAATACCGTTGTGATCACCGTCGAAGACGACCCGGAGGACGAGAACTACCAGATTCTTCAGGAGAACTACGAGCTGCTCAAGAGCATGACCGGTCTCGACGGCAAGCCGCTCAACGTCGTCAAACTTCCCATGCCCGAACCGGTCTACTACGACGGCGAACGCCTCCCGGCAAGTTACGCCAACTTCTACATCGCCAACAGCGTAGTTCTTGTCCCGACCTACCGTTGCCCCCGAGACCAGCAAGCCATCGACATTTTGCAGCAATGCTTCCCTGACCGCGAAGTCATCGGCATCGATTGCAGTGATCTGATTTGGGGATTAGGCGCGATCCACTGCGTCACGCACGAAGAGCCTTCGGTATAAGCTGTTCAGGTTGGAATCGCTATCGCTGTCGGGAGCGGATAGAGGCCCGATAGCGATTTCCGCCAAGAGATGTTATTACTCCGGCCATAATAAATCGCAATCGCTGTCGTTGAAAGAAATTAGGCTAAAGCCTTTACTTGTTTTGTCTTATCGCATACCC
>CAIUQW010000454.1 GCA_903901395.1 uncultured Chlorobiales bacterium
CGACAGCAGGAGCATTATGATACTGACAAAGAACTATGGGTGAGAAAGAACGGCCCTGCCGAAAAACAGGATTTTTCAAGGTAGCAACTTTTTCCGGTAACTCATCAAAAAAAAACGATAAAACCCATCAATACCCTTTTCACGGCATCACGTTTTTCTTATAGAACCATATATCGATATAATCAGAGCGAAACTTCTGTTCATTATAAAATCACGATGAAGAACGACTCGAACAGCGCATGAAACGACAGCATCCCGGCAAAGCGAAACACAGGACACTGGCCTCGAAACTGCTGAAATGCTGTATTTGAAACCGACAGGTTCTCCCCGGTATTTCAGGGATCAGAGCGAACTCCGCGTCAAAATGGGGATACGGAACGATGTGAAGCCCCTCGATTATCAGACTGAGCGACGAGCGGCGAAGCGCTCCTTTTTACCACGAGAGTTCCGAGGGGGATGCTTTGCTGGTGTTGCGGCGGTCTTCGACAACCTCGCCGCTGCGGAGGGTGATGACGCGGTCGGCCATGCCGGAGATCGAGACGTTATGCGTGATGACGAGCGTCGTCGCTCCGAGTTCGCGGTTGACCTTGTCGATCACTTCGAGTACCAGCTTGCCGGTGCTGTAGTCAAGCGCGCCGGTCGGCTCGTCGCACAAAAGCAGCTCCGGGCGCTTGGCAACGGCGCGGGCGATGGCCACCCGCTGCTGCTCGCCGCCGGAGAGCTGCGCCGGAAAATGGTTCATCCGGTCGCCAAGCCCCACCAGCTTGAGCGCTTCGGCGGGCGGCATGGGGTTTTTGACCAGCTCGGTGACGAGCTGCACATTTTCAAGCGCTGAAAGGCTTGATATGAGGTTGTAGAACTGGAAGACGAAGCCGATGGAGCGGCGGCGGTAATCGGTCAGTCCAGCCTCGCCAGCGGCGTTAATGTCGCGCCCCCGGAACGAGACCGTACCGGAGTCGGGCGAGTCGAGGCCGCCGACGATGTTGAGCAGCGTCGATTTGCCGCTTCCCGACGCGCCAAGCAGCACCACCAGCTCGCCCGAGCCGAATTCGAGCGAAACGCCACGCAGCGCCGTCACCGTCACCTCGCCCATGAGATAGCTTTTCGACACCTTCTCGATTCTGAGAACCGATCGATCTCCGGCAAACGCCACCATCACCGCCCTCCTTCATCGCTGTCAGTGAAAAAAAGCACCGCGAGGCACTGACTTTGAACATTTTTTGCATCGGCTTCAAATCGCATAACGCATTGAAATGAGATTATTTGCCCCATACTACGCCACATCGGATATAAATTCGGAACATTCTTGTCAATCACTGCATATAGATACGGTCAAGCCATTGACAATACGCCAGATTCGATGTAAATTAAGAAAAATAATTACGCGAAACTCCCATAGAAATATGTGAGGCCATTGCCGGTTTTCACCAATCTTTATTAGAACAATCTGGTATGGATCCACTCGTTTCGGGACTGATCTACTTCATCAGCATCCCGCTCTTCATCGTCTCGACCGCGTGGTGGTTGCGCAATATCCATATCGGCAAACCCGCCGCACTGTCGGCATTGTTCTCCATCGTATTTCTTCTCGGCTCCTACATCTATCTCTCATCGGTGAACACCATGCTACCGGTCTGGGCTTATCTGATCGCCGCCCTTGTCGTTGCTATCCTTTCCAGCTTCGCTCTTCTGATATACCGGCACGAGGGAGCGAGCACCCGGCGCAGGCTGAGCCGCCATTAAACGACAGGCCCGGTCACGCCGATGGATTGAAGGCTGATATTTGTATTTTCCGCTTTCTTCGCCATCCGAGCACATCGTTTATGATACCCAATCTCTTGTTTGAATCCATCATCATTTTTGCCACCGGTCTTGTCGTCGGAGTTCTGGGCACCGTTTTGCTTCGCAAGAAAGCGCCGAAAGTCTCCCGGGGCGCTGTTCTCATCGATGCATCGAAGGTGGCCGGGCGCGGGGCCTTCGCGAAAAGAGCGATCAGGGAGGGCGACATCGTGGAGCGCTGCCCGGCGCTCGAAGTGACCGACAAGGATATTGGCGGCGAGCTGCTCAACTACGTCTTTTACGGCAGCGCCGAAAACAAGCGCCTGGTCGCGATGGGCTACGGCATGCTCTTCAACCACTCCCCGCAACCCAACGTCGCCTACTACCGCGAGGACGGCCCGACCGGCGCGGAACTCATCATCTACGCCCTGCGCGACATCCGCAAAGGCGAAGAGCTGTACTACAACTACGGCGACGACTGGTGGAGCACGCGAGGCGAGACGTGCGAATGAAGAGTGAAATGGAGAAAGTGTTTTGGCCCCTCAGATTCCGACCAAATGATTCTTTCAACCTGTGAAATGTTTCAATCCACCCATTACCTGCTGAAGCCAGATTGTGGAAATCGATCGAATTGAAGGGAGAGATTCCCCGTTTTTGCTCATACTGACTGCCAAAGGCTGAAATCATGCCTTTATTGTCCTTCAATGTATTCAGAGGAGATGCTGGCCAAGAACTTCTTTTATTTTGGCATCGAGGTTGCCGATGCTGAACGGTTTCTCGATCATTTTCATCCTCTGCTCCTCAACGTTTTTTCCGGCAAAGAATGAGTCTGAATAACCGCTCATGAAGAGTGGCTTCAGGCCTGGACGGGCTGCATGAATCTGCTCAACCATCTCTATGCCGTTCATTCCCGGCATGATCACATCTGTCAGAATGAGGTCGATCTGCCGCTCTTTTTTCAGGCAGATATCTATCGCTTCCCGGGGAGTGCTGGAGCGGATGACCATGTAGCCGAGACGCTGCAACTGCTTTGCCGTCGAATCGAGCACCAGTTCGTTGTCTTCCACCAGAAGAATTGTGCCATGACCTCCGGTGACTGAGTCAGTGGCTTCACCATCGTTTCCAGCCATGCCAACGAAGCGCGGAAAATGAATCGTGAAGGTCGTTCCTTTATCAGGCAGGCTTTCCACATCGATGAATCCACGGTTCTGGGTTACAATGCCATAGACCGTGGCCAATCCAAGACCAGTCCCCTTTCCAACCTCCTTGGTGGTGAAGAACGGCTCAAAAATCTGTTCCAGCGTTTCCGGCTCCATGCCGGCGCCGTTATCCCGGATGGTCAACCTGACGTACTCCCCCGAAAGTGCGTCCAGATTGCGCAGGCATTGCTCTTCGCTGACGAGAACGTTATCGGTCTGCACCCAGAGCATCCCTCCATTCGGCATGGCGTCCCGCGAATTCAATGCCAGATTGATCACAATCTGGTTCAACTGGTTCGGATCGAGTTTGACCAGCCAAAGCTCCTCAGTGGGCCTGAAATCGATGATAATGTTCTCGCCGATCAGATGGAGCATGTTTTTTTTTGACTCGACGAGGAAGCTGTTCAAGTCGAGCGGCTTGGGGGCGACCACCTCCTGTCGGGAAAAAGCGAGAAGCTGACTTGTTATCCAGGCCGAATGTTTTGCCGCAATATCTATCTGCTCCAGGTTCTTCTGGATCGATTCCGGATCATCGTTGAATAACCTGCTCAACTCCACCATTCCCATGATGACCGTGAGCATATTGTTCAGATCGTGAGCCACGCCTCCAGCCAGACGGCCAATGGACTCCATCTTCCGGGACTGCTGCAAGAGCTTTTCCAACCGGATTTTCTCATCCTGGGCGAGCTTGATCTCCGTGATGTCGGAGGCATAGACAAAAAAACCCAGGACTCCATCCCTTGAAATATCCGGGATATAGTTCACCCAACAGATGATCTTCTCGCCGTTTGCCTTGCGCACCTCTCTTTCGAAGTACTGCGGCTTACCGTTCAATATGCCGTCAATTTGTATTTTGAGGCTGACATAGGCATCCTCTCCGATAAAATCCCTGAAGTGAATGTTCAGCATCTGTTCCGGAGACGTGCCAAACCACTCCGCATACTTCGCATTCGCAAAAAGACAACGGAGATCGTTTGACCAGTAGCCAACCAGACCAGGGCCGTTATCGGCAAGCGTCTGGAGGAACTGCCTCTGAGCGGATAATTCGAGTTCCGCAAGTTTGCGCCCGGTAATGTCGAGCGTCGTGCCGATGTATCGAAGCAGTTTACCCTGTTTGTCGAAGTACGGATGGGCCAGGTCACGAACCCAGCGCACCTCCCCGCCGGGCCGAACGATCCTGTGCTCAAGCTCATACACCGAGCTGCGTCGCATGGCTGATGAAAAGGTCTTGTCGAGCAGTTCCGAATCGTCGGGATGTATGCACCTCGACAGCATCGTCTGATAATCCGGTGACGGGGCCGCCGGATCGAGGCCGTAAATATGATATTCCTCCTCTGACCATATGGTTTGCTGCGTCTCGGCGATATACTCGAACGAACCGAGATGAACTATTTTTTGCGCTTCGGTGAAGAGGTATTTTGCGTGCTGCAACTCTTCGTAGGTCTCTGCTTCCCGCTGTTTGCTGTCGGTGATGTCGAGCGTCGTGCCGATGTAACGAAGGAGTTCGCCCTGTTCATCGAAATAGGGATGCGCCCGATTGTACAGCCATCGTACGCTTCCATCGGGACGGATGATGCGATGTTCGAGTTCGTAGAGTGAACCATTCGCCATGGCTGCCGTAAAAACCTGGTTAAGCATTGCGGCATCATCCGGATGAATGAAACGTGACATCATGATATCATACGTGATCGACGATATTCCCGAATCCAATCCAAAAATGCGGAACACCTCGTCAGACCAGACGATAAACCCGGTTGCCGCATCGTACTCGAAAAAACCGATTTGGGCGATTTTTTGAACCTCGCTTAACAGGTTCTTCGATTTCAGCAGTTCGTTTTTGGTCTGTTTTTGTTCGGTAATATCCTGGAAATAGACTAAAACGCCACCATTCTTACCGGGAAAGCAGCGGTTGAGAAACCAGCGTCCCAGGGGTTGGCAGAAATTTTCGAAATCGCGTTTCTCTCCGGCAGCTGCTTGTCGAAACGCCTCCTCAACCTGAGTCCCAACCGATGAAGTGAATACCTCCCAGTAGTTTCTGCCGATGAGCTGCTCCCGATCAGTTTTCAGAAGCTCGCTGGCTGCGGTATTGATACAGATGAATCTCCACTCCCTGTCCAGAGCGATAAACCCTTCATGAATACTGTCCAAAAGAGCAAAGAGCTGCTCCTCGGCGCTCTCCTGAGAAAAAAAACTGGGGATCAGGTCCCTGTTCATATCGATTATCCTTTGACTACTGCTGTGGAGTAACCGTTGTTTTGGTGCCGTTGACTAACCGGATTCGAGCTAACGGGAAAGATAGATGCGTCTCGGCAGACTCCGGACATCTCCCAGGCAAAACGCAGACTCATAAATATAGTCGATCTTCAGGCATACATCACAGATTTCTGCTGATAATTCTCTCAATATAGGCGTTGTCAATCCGATTGAAAAGCCACTTACATCACGACGAGCAGCCAATAAATCCAGATGCTTGCCGATGAATTCCGGGCTGTGATTCACCATGATCATTTCCGACTTTCCTCTTACGCTTTTTTTCGGGATTTTGAATTTGCAGAAGCACGCGGTACAAATCCGGTTCGCCGTTTAAGGCTTTCTGGCTCAACGGCCTCTTTTGCGGCGGCACCGAAAATCGCCGCCTGGTGGCGATGGACTACGGAACGCTCTTCAACCACTCCCCCCAACCCAACGTCGCCTATTATTAATTCGGCTATTAAAGGTGTCAATCGTTGGTGTGGTCAGGGAATATCCTGATGTCATTCTGAGCTTAGCGAAGAATCCAGAACTCTTTGTTTCATAATAAGATGGATTCTTCATTCCTCTTCGTTTCATTCAAAATAACAGACCATTTTTTGAAGTTTCTTTGCGATTGTTAGTGGCCGGAGTAATAATAGCTGCTCATGGAAAGGGGTAGGTCATCTGTGGACAAGCTCACAGCCGTAAAAATGCACGAACAAGGTGCTGCGGCTCTGGGCAGAAGAGATCAGGAATCTGCGCGGCTCATTCACTAAATGCGGGGATGAAGCTCAATCTGGCGATCGATCACCAGCGCTGAACGACGTAGCACGAGCAACGCGCGGCAAAAGAACCCTGGCGCTGCTCCTGATCTCTGTAGCGCTCTTGCCAATCGGCATCGAAATAGATATGTTAGTCGTATAACGCTTCGCGCGGCAGGGTTGTCAACTTCCTGAAATTTTAATCGGAAACGCACTGCTCTTCATGAATACCACACTCATTGACAGCGAGCCTTGCGCTCTCCGGGCATGGGCTGAGGGACAGATGATTTTTCCTGAACCTGCCGACGGAAGCATTATCGGCTTTCTGGGAGATCGAGTCAGGTATAGAGGCTCAATTTTCGCTGTGCGACAGAATTGCCTATTGAATTGTGAGTTATAAGTATAGACGCTATGAAATCGAATCTATCGATGATATTAGAAAAAAACATTATGGCCAAATCAGTTGACAAATTAACAATGCAAGCAATGACCTTATCCGGGGAAGCGAGAGCACTTTTGGCCGAGAGGCTGGTTGAAAGTCTCGATCAGGAATCGATCAGTAACATCTGGCTGGATGAGGCGAAAAAACGTCGTGATGAGGTGCGACGTGGTGAGGTCAAGCCGATAGCGGGGCTTGCGGTGATGGAGGAGGTTCGAAAACTTATCGATGATAAATGAGATATTCGTTCCATCCTGAAGCACGAGCTGAAGGGCAGTTCATCTTTAATCAAGCGGGAGGGGCAAATGAATCGACAGTTTGATGAGGCTGATCTTGAAATTTATCGTCAGAAATATGAGGTGTTCAGGCACCTTGACGCACTACGATGGCAAATTCCAACATTCATGCTGGGGGCGGGGACTCTGGTGCTTGCATTTGCAGCAGAACCAAACAAACCACCCGCACGATGGAGTTTCTTTGTTTTTGCCATTCTTTCGCTGTTTTCATCATTTGCGGTATTTCGTGTGCGAAAGGGACTTCACAAGAATCATCTGGTACTGAATGAAGCAGCTATTAAAATAGGTGATGACAAGATACCAGATATTGCCCGTTTTGGTGCAACGTGGTGGCTTGGTACACTGGAATTTTTAGTGGCAATTGCATCGACTGTCTATGGATTCAGATAATGATCTGAGAAATGTGTAAAAATGCTAACAGGTGTTTATTATATCTTTCCAAACAACTCGTAAGCCGTCGAATCCTCGATAATTACCTCCCGAAACTCGCCTTCTTTCTCAACATCATCGCCAAGTTCGATAATCGCGTCGTTGTCCACCTCCGGTGCGTCGTATTCGGTTCGTCCGTAGGCGACGTTTTCCTCGATGCGGTCGATAAGCACCTTGAGCGTCCGGCCTTCGAGTTTGCGGTTGAGGCTTGCCGAGATGCCTTCCTGGAGTTCCATCAGTTCGCCGACTCGTGCCTCCTTCTCTTCGTCGCTCACCGTGTCCTCCAGTGCGTAAGATGGGGCGTGCTCTTCGTGGCGGTAGGGGAAGCTGCCGAGGCGGTCGAAGCGGGTTTCACGCACGAAGTCGAGCAGCTCTTCGAACTCTTCGCGGGTTTCGCCGGGGTAGCCCGCGATCATGGTGGTGCGGAGGCGGATTTCCGGGTTGCGCTGGCGGATTTCGTCGATCAGGCGGATGGTCTCCTTGCGCCCGATGCCGCGCTGCATCGAACGGAGAATGCGGTCGTTGATGTGCTGCAACGGCATGTCGAGGTAGTTGCAGACGTTACCGCGCTCGCGCATGGTGCTTATAACCTCCAGCGGGAAGTTGAGCGGGTAGGCGTAGAGCAGCCGGATCCAGTCGAAACCCATGTCGGAGAGGCGGAGCGTGAGGTCGTTGAGCGCGGATTTGCCGTAGAGGTCGTAGCCATACAGGCTGATGTCCTGCGCGATGAGGTTCAGCTCTTTGACGCCAGCTTGTTGCAGGAGCGCGGCTTCGCGCAGGAGCTGCTCCAGCGGCTGGCTGACGTATGGGCCGCGAATCTTCGGGATCGAGCAGAATGAGCAGCGGCGGCTGCACCCTTCGGAGATTTTCAGGAAGGCGTAGTGCGGCGGTGTGAGCAGTTCGCGCCGGTCGAACAGCTCCTCGCGGTACTTCGCGCCGATGACCGCGAGCACCTCGGGCAGCTCGCGCGTGCCGAAAAAGCCGTCGATCTCCGGCATCTCCTCCGACAACTCCTTGCGATACAGCTCGACGAGGCACCCCATCACGTACACTTCCCGGACGGTTCCTTCCTCCTTTTTGCCGATGGCGGCGAGGGTTTCGTCGATCGACTCCTGCTTTGCGTCCTCGATGAAGCCGCAGGTGTTGATGAGGATGACGCTTGCCTCGTCAGCGTCGTCGGTGAAGGTAACGCCCGAGGCGATGGCCTGCGCCATAAGCCGTTCGCTGTCCACGGTGTTCTTCGAGCAGCCGAGGCTGAGCAGGAAGATGGCCGGTTTGCGCACGTCAGTTTTTGTCATTGCTGTTGAACTCCATGAGGAAAGCCTCTTTCCACTCCCTGAAGGTGCCCGCCGCGATGTGCTCTCGCGCGGTCGAGGTGAGCCAGAGGTAGAATGAAAGATTGTGCATCGTGCAGAGCTTGAGGCCGAGAATCTCGCCGACGTTGAGCAGGTGACGGATGTAGGCGCGCGAGTAGTTGCGGCAGACGTGGTTGTCGAACC
>CAIUQW010000455.1 GCA_903901395.1 uncultured Chlorobiales bacterium
CTGCGCCAGAGAAGATTTAATCAATTTTGTCGCATGGAATCTCGCCATAATCGATGAAGCTCACCGGTTGCGAAATGTCTATAAAGTGTCGAACCGCATCGGCCATTCGATCAGGCGTTCGCTGGCATCTTCCAAAAAGGTGCTTCTGACAGCGACGCCGTTGCAGAACTCCATTCTCGAACTGTACGGGCTGGTGAGCATCATCGATGATTACGCTTTCGGTGACCTGAAAAGCTTTAAAAGCCGATATGGGCGGGTCCTTGAAGAATGCCATTTCAACGAGCTGAAAGAGCGCCTCAAGCCGCTCTGCAAGCGTACCTTGCGGCGGCAGGTGAGCGAGTATGTCAGTTACACCAACCGGTTTGCCATAGTGCAGGAGTTCTATCCTTACGATGAGGAGCAGCGTCTTTACGATCTCGTTTCAGACTATCTGCAACGTGAACGGCTGATTGCTCTGCCGGTCAGCCAGCGTCGTCTGATGACCTTGATCCTGCGCAAACTGCTTGCCTCTTCGACTTTCGCCATCCATGCTACGCTTGAAGGACTGGCCGCCAAACTTGCCGATCTGATTCAGCGGAACACTCCACGGCAGGATGACGACATTATCCGCCTCAATTTTGACGCTTTTGACGAGGTTCGGGAAGAGTGGCAGGAGCCGAACGAGATGGATGGCGAAGCGCATGAGGTTCCATTGACGCCGGAGGAACTCGAAGCGGCTGCTGCCGAGCGGGAAGTATTGCTCGAATGCGCCCGGCTTGCCGAAGTGATCCGCAGTAACTCAAAAGGTGACCAGCTTCTTACTGCTCTCGACAAGGGGTTCTCGAAGCTGCGGGAGCTTGGCGCTCCGGAAAAAGCAGTGATCTTTACTGAATCGACCCGCACCCAGACCTATCTGAAGAAGATTCTCGAATCGCATGGCTTTTCTGGCCGGATCGTGCTGTTCAACGGCTCGAACAGTGATAGCGAATCCCGCAGCATTTATCGTGAGTGGCTCAAACGTCACGCCGGAACGGATCGCGTCAGCGGTTCGGCAACCGCCGACATGCGGCAGGCGCTGGTTGACCGTTTCAGGGACGAGGCGACCATCATGATCGCCACGGAGGCGGCAGCGGAGGGGATCAACCTCCAGTTCTGTTCGCTTGTGGTCAATTACGACATGCCGTGGAACCCGCAGCGCATCGAACAGCGCATCGGTCGTTGCCATCGCTACGGTCAGCGCTTCGATGTCGTGGTGGTGAACTTTCTCAATATCACCAACGCCGCGGACCGCCGGGTCTATGAGCTGCTCGACCAGAAATTCCGGCTCTTCAGCGGCGTCTTTGGCGCGAGCGATGAAGTGCTTGGCTCGGTCGAGGGAGGGATAGACTTTGAAAAACGGATCGCCGCCATCTATCAGGAGTGCCGCAGGCCCGAGGAGATTCAGCAGGCATTCGACCGTTTGCAGGAGGAGCTGGAACGGAACATCGTGGAGCGTTTCGAAACCACCCGCCAGAATCTTCTCGAAAACTTCGACGAAGAGGTGCACCAGAAGCTTCGCTTCAGTTTCGAAAAAGGGCGCGATTACCTGGGCCGTTACGAAGAGATGCTCTGGAACCTCACCCGCTATTTCCTGAAAGACTCTGCGGACTTCGACCACTCCGATGACTTCTTCACGCTGCGCCGGAATCCTTTTCCCGGTGAAACGATCAACCCCGGCCCCTACCGTCTTCTTCGCACCTGTTCCGGGCAAAGGAAAAGCGAAATTACCCTTGCTGACGACACCAACATCTACCGCAGCGGCCACCCTCTTGCCCTCAGGATCATCGATGCCTGCCGTACTGCAACGCTCGATGTTCTGGAGCTGCGATTCGATTACACAGGTTCATCCAAAAAAATAACCTTGCTCGAATCGCTCGTTGGCAGCAGTGGCTGGCTTCAGGCGCGGCTTATCACTATCGATTCGTTCGAGAGCGAGGAGCATCTGCTTCTCTTGGGGATAACCGATCAGGGAGAGACAGTCGATACGGAAACCTGCTCACGCCTCTTTTCGCTCGACGCCAGTGAAGGCGCTGTGTGCACAATTCCGGATCTGGTGCATGAACGTTTCATCGCTTTGGAAAACGCCTCCCTGCAGAGCATTCTCGACGACAGCAGCCAGCGCAATTCGGCCCTGTTCGATGAAGAGTATGCCAAGCTCGACCAGTGGGCCGAAGACATGAAGCTTGGGCTTGAAACCGAAATCAAGGACCTCGATGGTGAAATACGGCTCAGAAAAGCTGAAGCCCGCAAGCAGGCTGTGCTCGAAGAGAAGGTCGCCGCGTTGCGTCTGGTCAGGGAGCTTGAAAAAAAGCGTGACGAGAAGCGCCGCCACCTGTTCGAGGCGCAGGATCGGATAGAGGCTCGCAAGGATGGCCTGCTCGAAGAGATTGAAGCCCGTATGCGCCAGTCGGTGCGGGAGGAGACGCTGTTTGTCGTGCGATGGA
>CAIUQW010000456.1 GCA_903901395.1 uncultured Chlorobiales bacterium
CTCTGCCGTGCCGCTCACCACGGGCTTGGCCATGTTGCTCGCCGCTCCCGAGGTGATCGCGACTGCCGGAGCCGTCGTGTCAACCGTCACCGGCAGCGCCGTGGATGCCGCGCTCACGTTACCCGCTGCATCCGTCTGCACCGCCTTCATGATGTGCGCCCCTGCGGCAAGCGACGCATCGATGCTCCACGTTCCGCCCGTAACCGTCGCCGTCCCGAGTGACTCTCCCGCATCAACCACGCCATTGCCGTTGGCGTCGTCAAACAGCGTCACCACGCTGCCCGTAACCCCCGTGCCGGTAAAGGTAAGACCCGTCGTCAGTTTCGTCACGTTGTCGGTCGAGCTGCTTCCCGTGTCGTCCACGGTTGCCAGATCCAGCCCGGCCGGAGCCGCGTCCGGCGTCGTGTCAATCGTCACCGTGTTACCCGCAGCCGCCGACAGGTTTCCCGCCGCATCCACGGCATACACCTTGTAGGTACCGTCACCCAACCCGGTCGCCGCGAGGTTCGTATTCGTATTTGCCGTCGTGATCGCCACCGAATTCCAGAGAGCGTCGGCAGCGCTCGTGATCGAAGCCACGTTGCTGACCGTCACGGTACTGTTGACCAGGTACGCAGTGCCGACCTCTGTGCTCTGCACCACCGCATTGCCCACATTCCTGATCGTCGCCGTGGTCACGCTCGCCGTGGGAGGAGTCGTGTCGGCAGGTCCATAGGTCAAGGCCACCGTTACGATTCCTCCTGCACCGTCGCCGAAAACGATGTTTTCTATGCCTTTAAGATTGAATGTAAACGAAGAATTATTTTTGGTACTCGCACCAGTAATAACGATAACACCGCTTGCATTGACAGGGTTTATCGTAAATCGACTCAGTGGAAAGTTCTGGATATAAGTTGGATTCGTACCTCCGCTACCAGCCAGATAAAGGGTATCTATACCACCGGTATCAGTTACGGTAAAAGTACCGCCGCCTACTGGCTCGGAGGTAAAATATAACGTATCGTTTCCAGTCGTAGGAGTTTTAATAGCCATGCCAAATTTTCCTGTTTAGAAAATGTTATTGACCTATTTTGCTTACGTTTTTATCGAATCATCGCAGATTTGCTCAGAATCGGAATACTCATCGGAATGGTAGTACCAAATGAAAACCGGATGCATCACGATTCTGGCCGGTATTTTGTTTGATACTCCGTATAAACAAGTTGTTTTCCGGCACATCGACACCAGTTCTGAAAATCAGTTCTTATGGTAAATCTTTCCAGTGTGATCCACAGCCAGATACAGAATACCAGCTTGATCGAGATAGTCAAGACCGCCGACTTCTTTGAGCATCGCAATCGTCGAGCAGCTCCCTGCGCTCATCGCAGATGGAGCCGCAACGGTCACCGATCTCCAGTAGTTGACCGGGCAACCCGAAACCGGATTGATAATATGACTGTACCTGCGTCCTGCAACTTCGAAATAACGTTCGTAATCGCCACTTGTTGCTATAGCGCCAGTGTAAAGAGGAATCGAGGCAATCAGAGCTTCAGTCCTGCGGGGATCACGAATGCCGATTGTCCATGGTTCACCATCGGCCATTGGTCCGACAACCCTTATATCGCCAGCCATGTTTACGTAGCCATGTCGAATACCGGTCGCATAGAGCATTTCCGCGGCGCGATCCGCAGCATACTCTTTGCCGATGCCTCCGAGATCGATCCGCATACCCTTTCGTGACAAACGAACACTCATGCCATCACACTCAACATGCTTCCATCCAACCAGCTCCAGCAGATAATCTACAATCTTTTTTTCCGGAAGTTGCTTCCTGTCAAAATCCCAAGCCATGCCCAATACGCCCGAAGTTACATCGAAAAGCCCGCCACTCTGCTCGAAGAGCTTACCGGCATAACGCAACAGAAACATCGTCTCATCATCACATTCGACACTATCCAATCCAGCAAACTCATTAATCAATGAAACGACGCTTCCTTTGCGATAACGGGAATATTTTTGTTCGATCCTCGAAATTTCCTGTATAGATGGCTCGACGGCGGCCACCGCCTGATTCTTGTCTGCACATGCGACAAGAATCTCACAACCGCACCCCATGGATTCAAAACCGAATCGAAAAATATCCATTACTACAGGAATGGCTACCTTTAAGAAAAGAGTATTATCAGGTTAAAACTCCCAGGAAATTCCCGCCTGAAAAAAATCCATGTTAAAAGGTTCCAGACCGGGATCGCTTTTTCCGGTAATAGCCCAGTCACCGCGTTGCATGCAATGGTCATATCTCACATCGACCAGCCAGTCATCCGCAAAACGCTTTGATACCTTCAGGCCAAGAGTTACCGCGCCGAAAGCCGAAAGGCGCTGATCAAGGGTATAGAAGTCATCCCAATTAATATCAGGGGGATCTTGAGGCATCACCGGATTAACCGGAACATAAAATTTCGCAGCGGTCTGGCTGTAATATCTCACCGATGGCATGAGAGTAAACCCTGCCGGTAAAGGCTGAATGTACTCTGTACCAAGAGTATGCGATTCAATGCCAAAAGTATCTTCGTAATAACGGTAGCTGAGCTTCAGCACCCCCTCGGTGGAATCAAAATAGTGATTCCAGCGTGTCATGATCGTCGTGTAGTTTCGGTGCCGCGGTCTTTTATCGATTGGTTTATACGGATCGGTATAAAGCCCGGTTCCAACAGAACGACTGAGATTCATCTGAATGATGTCATTCTTCGACATTACCTGTGTAATGCCAATGAGTCCTGCATAGGTTTTTTTTCGATCGCTGGGAAATGGATTCGTTGGATGGATGTAGTCAGTCGTAACGCTACCGCCAAGAGTTACCGTAGTATTCTTGCTCGGCGTGAGAATACTGCCCTGAAGTGAAATACTCCGTGAAAGGTAATCCGATTCCGACGAATAACTGGTTCCAGCGGTCAGGCTTCCTTTGGAAAAATAGCGGGTGACACCCAGATCGATTGATCTGCGCACACCGGAGGATGCCTTGCTAATCGCATCTGGCGCGAAAAAGCTGTGACGTTCCGGAGATGCACCGGAAACTGAATCATAAACACCAGTCATGTCAATTGCCCACTTTCCGGCAATGGGCGTCATGACCCTGACCGAACTGGCGGTAATATTCATCCTGTCCTGGTCAGGCTGGCTATCCTTGTAGTTGAGATATTTGTAAGCCACGATACCTTTTTCAGGTGCGGCATCGGCCATTGCCGGACGGACGGAGGGCAGGAGCATGGCAGCCGCAGTAAGTGCCGCGCCGATAACCCTGGTGTTTTTCACTGGAGAAACTTTTTTCATAGCTGTATCCTGATGATTTTGAGGGTTATCCTTTTTAATTGCAACCGCAACCGCCGCCGCCTACGCCAGCGCCCCCGGAGGAGGCCTCCTTGCTGCTGTAGATGTGCTCGGTGTAGCCCGTATCGAGCCGGTCACCTTCAAAAGTCATTTCCGGTTTTGCCAGGTTCTGCTTTTCCCAGGGCTGCACCGTGGCGCAACCTGACAACGCCGCCAGTCCGGCGAAACCCCAACATGCCAAGATGGCTCGAATAACAATACGCTTCATAAGCTTGCCTCCAGAATGGCTTGGTTGTCTGTAATATTTCCGCTGCCGGTTTTATCCGTGCACATCTCTCCATCTGACGCACCTTTGCATAATTCCGGAACAACATAGAGCTATGCAAGGGCGTTAACAATCGTGAATTCGCCGTATAAAAAAAAGCTCCTTGTCATGAAAGTCCGTAAGACTTGTATGCTAAGGCAGCAAGCAAAAATCAGCTTCAGCGAATCGCGAAAAGCTTGGGTATGAGAGTATTGAACTTGAAAAATACAGGAAAAGGGCAACGCGAAAACTTCTCTACTTCAGTACCGTATACATTGTAGGAAATAATTCTCAAAAAAGCTCTTAATATTTGATTAAAAATGGCTAAAAAATAGCGAAGGCAAGTAAAAAAGAAGCGAATTCAAAAGAAAAAGACGGCTTCAGTACTTGCTGAAACCGCCTTTGCTGTCGGGGTGGCGGGACTCGAACCCACGACCTCTGCGTCCCGAACGCAGCACTCTACCAGCTGAGCCACACCCCGAAAAACTTGTTGACCTCGTGCCCTTGGACAGATTCGAACTGCCGACCTTCAGTTCCGGAAACTGCTGCTCTATCCACTGAGCTACAAGGGCCTGATGACCTTGTGGGTCATTCATTCAGGTCAGCTAAGATAACATTTTCATCGAGAAAAGAAACAACTTTCGAGCTGTATCGAAAAGTTTCCTGAAATTTTCGAGCATCAATGCCCGTTCCCCGAGGCCGCTTTCGCGAGCGCATCGACGGCGAGATTGGCGCTCATCACCGCGCCCCCCATCGAGTCGTAGTAAAGCTGCTGCGAGAAGCCGCCCGCTATGAAGAGGTTGCCGACCGGCGTCTTCTGCGTCGGGCGGAACTCTTCCATGCCGGGCAGCGGCGCGTAAACCGAGCGCGGAATCTTGACAAGCGTGGATTTCAGGATTTTCGCCCCCTGCGACTCCTTCGGGAAGTTGGCTCGGACGCTCCGGTCAACCCGAGCTATGATCTCCTCTTTGGTCAAGCCCATCAGCTCCCGAGCCGGAGCGACGCAGAACTCGAAGCGCGTCTTGCCCTCGAATCGCTCGCCGCGCAAGGTGCGGTAGTCGGGCGTGGTACGGGCGAGATTTGCAAAAACCGGAATCACGCCATCCGGGCTGAATAGTACGTTATCGATTGACGAAATCTCGCGGTCGTACCAGAGCTGCACCGAGATGACCGGCACTCCTTCGAGGCGGTCGAGATTGCCGAAAAAGCGGTCGTGCTGCTTGAGTGACGACGGCAAGACCTTGCAGAGATTGTGGATAGGCAGCGCGGCGACGTAATAGTCCGCGTCGAGAATCTCACCATTGCGCAACTGCACGCCGCGAATCTGCGTGCCGTCGAAGAGCAGCTCGTCCACCGGCGAGTGGTTCTGGAACACCGCGCCTTTTTGCGTAGAGTAATCGACGAGCGGCTGGTGCAGGTACTCCTGCGGCGAGCCTTTCAGGAAGCCCATGCACGACGAATCGGGAATGCGATAGAAGGTCTCGGTGACGTCGAGGATGATCTTGGCCGAAATCTCCTCCGGCGGAATGAACTTGAGCGCGAGCGCCATCGGGCGGAACATCTTGTCCATGAGACGCTGGCCAAACTTCTTCTGCCGAGCCCATTCGGCGAAGGTGAGGTGATCTTGCGTCGGCGGGTAGTTGGCCTTCTGGAGCGCCAGCGGGATGAGCGACTTGGAAAAAGAGGCCATCTCGCCAAAGGTGAAGTAGCCGTTCTTGATGATCGCCGGAAGCAGGTGCAGCGGACTCGGCAAGTCCCAGGTGCTGAAGGTGAAGTTGTTGCCCCCTTCGAGCGTGTAGGTGAGCTGGTGCTGCTTCCAGAGCACGGCGTTGTAGGTCTTGATCTCCTTCATGAGATCGTAGAGCACGCCGTACGCGCCGAAAAAGCAGTGGGTGCCGGACTCGATCCAGTC
>CAIUQW010000457.1 GCA_903901395.1 uncultured Chlorobiales bacterium
ACAGCGCGTTCACGCACATCCCCGCCCTCTCGCTCGATGTTGCGGACGTCTCCGGAGCTGGTGATACGGTGATCGGCACCCTCGCGCTCGGGTTGGCTTCAGGACTCGACCTGGTGACCAGCACCCGCATCGCCAACCTCGCGGCCAACACGGTGTGCCAGGAGGTCGGCGCGGTGCCGGTCAGGCCGGAAAAGCTCCTCAATGCCTGCCTGGCTCATCTTCAATGATGGTGATGTGGTTGTCCACCACCGACGGCCACGCGGGTTTGTATGAAGGATCCTGCGCAAGCGTTCTCATCTTGAGCAGCGAGTAGAACGGAACCTCGAACAGGGCCGCATTGCTGAGCGCGGGCGGAATGTCGCTGCCGGGATCGAGATGCATCACGAAGGTCACGTGCACTTTACCGTGATCCACCGGC
This sequence comes from uncultured Chlorobiales bacterium, assembly GCA_903901395.1. Classification (GTDB taxonomy): domain Bacteria; phylum Bacteroidota; class Chlorobiia; order Chlorobiales; family Chlorobiaceae; genus Chlorobaculum. The sequence continues at coordinate 419 of CAIUQW010000457.1, forward strand.
ATCAGGATCCACACCCCCCTGGCATCGCGCACGCGATGAAAATCCGGCCTCGACGGGAGATAATCGGGAATACCCGTCATCGTCAAAGCCAGCGCCCCTTCCTCTGAGGCATGCAGGCAGGTGCGGACAATCATCTCCCTTTTCGGAAGCGGCCACGGCGTATTGAGCACCTGCCGGACAACGTAATCGAGCTCGTCGCTCTCGTGCAGCACCTCCATTTCAGCAAGCTGATGCACCCATTTGCCGTAATTTCCGAAATCGTGAAACAGGCTGATCAGCTTTTTCAGAGACACATCAAACACGGTCTCCCCCTTGAAACCCAGCACCTGGGAACCACTGATCTTCGATGAAAAAATCTTGATGTTCTTGTGATCGACCCGAAATTCCCAGTTGCCCTCCAGGGCGCTTGCTACTTCCATTGGCTTGACTCTTGTGGTAATGATAGAGAGAGACCCGGCGGATTACTCGACAATGAAATCATTATAATTCCTGAGGATACCCTCCGACGACTCCTTTAAAGGCGCGCCAACCGGATTACGGTATTTTTCACGTTTTACCATATCGCGCATGTTGCTCAATGTATGGTAAGGCGTATCGATAACGGCGATGTTGGCCAGCCATGACGGAATCTCACCGGCAGGCTCGATATGCAGCCGAAAGACCACGCGGCATGAATTTTCCGAAAGCGGCAGAATGTTCCATGCTCCTTCGAGCTTGCGCACGCGCACGCAATTGTTTTGCTCGGGAATAAAGTCCGGCAGGCTCTCGATGTTGACGAAAGCTTCCGATGTCTCTGGATCGATATAGGCCGTCGAGCGGGTGACGATATCGCGATCCGACACCGGCCACGGCGCGCTGACCACCTGGTAGACCACGCGCCCCTCGTTGTCGTCGGTAAGCTCCTGAAGCACGCGCATCTCACGGGTTTTCCACACCCACTCGGTCGCGGTTTCGATGTCGTACAGAAGGCTGAGCACGGAGTGCTGCGGCGCGTCGATCGTGGCCACGCCGACGAACGACAGAAAATCGGATGTAGGCACAGGACAGGTGAATATCTTCAGCCAGTCGTTTCTGAACCTGAGCGTACAGGTGTTACTGTTGATTTTTTCAAGTAATGACATAAAAAAGCTGGTTGTATGATAAAATGGTGACCGGCAATCCCTCCTGCCGGAAAATCGTTCATTCCCGGCGGCTCACGAAGCCTTTTTTTCGATGAAATGGCGCGCAACCTTCATCACAGGATCGCCTTCCCGGACTAACACCCTGATCTGCTCTTCAGTTCCAAACAAATGCCGTGCAATCCGTGCTTTAAGCGCCAGAGCGATTTCAGCACGATCCCTGCTAAACTCTGCCGGATCGAATTGAACCTTTGCATCCGCGCACCCTTTTCTGATTAACCCTTCGAGACTGGCCGGTACGCTATAGCCTTCAAAATACGCCGACGCCGAGTTCCGATACTGCTGCACGGGATCGGAGGAATCATCGATCAGCTTCAAGGCGATATCATCTATCACGCCTTTGGCATACAGCTCCTGGTAAAGATTGCTGAAAGGCTTGCCGAAAACCCAGTAATCAGGCATGATGCCGCCCGCCTTGGCCAGCGCCATGCGGAGGCTGTCCGCCGAAGTGTTTTTCAGCAGGCTGCCTGTGCTGAAAACCGAAATATCCTGCCCCTCGCGATACATCAGACCGCCGTATTTTTTCATAAAATTACCAGGCAGATTCCGGGTATACATCTCCTTGTAATATCTCTCGCGCCCCTGAAGACCCTCGTCATAGGCCCTCTGAATCTGTCGCCCCGACGGCGTGAAGTATCTCGAAACGGTAATTCTGATGACGGAATCGTCCGGCAGCTTGAACTGGCGCTGAACGAGTCCTTTTCCATAGGTCAACTCTCCAATGATCACGGCACGATGATTGTCCTGTAAAGCACCCGCAAGAATTTCGGAGGACGATGCGCTTCTCCGATCAACCAGCAGACAAACCTGCCCGTTTTCAAAAATGCCACCGGAGGTTGAGACATACTTCATCTGATCGTCTCCTCCATTGCGGCTTTTAGTAAAGACAATAAGCTTGCCCGCCGGAAGCAGTTCATCGGCGACCATAACTGCCTGATCGAGATAACCGCCCGGATTGCCGCGAACATCGATAATGAGTTGCTGCATTCCCATGGCGCGAAGCTTTTGCACCGCACTGTGAAACTCGCTCGCTGTCGTTTTGATAAACTGGCTGATCCGAATGTAGCCAGTATGGGCATCGTCGAGAAACGCCGCATCTATGCTCGAAGTCGATATTGTTCCTCGGGTCAGCAGAAAATCGATCGTCCTCCGAGTCACCGGGCGATAGACTTTGAGTTCAACCTTGCTGCCCTTCTCACCCCTGAGCTTCCCGAGAGCTGTCATCGGTTTGATCCCGACAGCATTCTTCGAATCGATCTCGATGATTCTGTCGCCAGGCATGACACCAGCCATCTCGCTCGGTCCGCCCGCAAGAGGAGTAACCACCAGAAGCGTATCGCGCACGACATTTAACTCTATGCCGATCCCTTCGAAATTGCCATTGAAGGTCGATTCCGTCATCGCGGCTTTCTCCGGTTCGAGGTAGATGGAATGGGGATCGAGAGACTGCAACATACCGCGAATCCCAGCGCTTTGAAGGCTGTCAACATTGACCGGATCCACATAACTGTTACTGATATGCCGGTATGCAGCAATCATTTTGTCCGGTTGGTAAGAAGTATTAAAGCCAATACCGGCGTTCATCCTTGCTCCAATAATAAATCCAAAAAAACCAACGAGAATCAGGAGAAGGACACTGAATATACGGGACATAAAGCAAACCTCGGATTGACTGTGGAATTGGAGCCAGGCGAACTGCGCGTTGTCACCTCAACCCCATCAAAACAAGATGATAACGAAACAGCAGAAGAAATTCATGAAATCCTGCCCCGGAATTCCAGACCAGGATACGGCAAGGGCATGTAATAATAGGGACAGATCAGCGGAAACCAACCGACAGAGTGTGGCAATAGACTACCTCTAATTGTACCGAAGAGAAGGGGAATTCGCAACTGCAACGATCACCTCAAGAAGCGCCAATAGCCAAACTTCGCGACTTTGCCGCTTTTCACCTTGAATTAATCGCCAAATTTACTCAGACAATCAGATGTAATTTTAAAAAAATAATACGTACAAACACAATCAATTAATTAAGACAATATTAAAAACAGTAAAATAAATAAAAAACAAATCTATAAACCATCAAAACAAAAAATAATTACAAACCATTACGCATTTATAATTACCATAATAAACAGATTAAACAAGATACTGCGCGCATAATAAACAAATAAAAAAAAGTAATTACAAAAATTTTTTCAAATAATAACCAGATAATAATAAATTTTATTTGATTAATCTAAGTTTTTTTATTAAAATATCTTAGAATATTTATAATAAAATTTTGAG